>CAXTUM010000008.1:0-15343 GCA_964247205.1 uncultured Beijerinckiaceae bacterium | reverse complement strand
GAAGGAATTGAAGCCGACGGCATCGGGCGCTGCAAACCAGCCGCCCTGAACCGCGGGCTTCTGCAATACGCTTGCATCGTTCCACACACCGGTGCCGAGCAGTTGGATATTGCGGATTCCTGCTGCTGCGATGGCATCCGCCGTGCGGGCCATTTCTGCCGTCAGGTCCGTGACCAGCAGCGCATCGACACCCGTGAGTTGCGCGGCCAATGCCCTGGCGGCTTCGCCTGCCTTGCCCGGCGCATAACGCTGGATGGGGCCCTGGGTGAGGCCAAGACCGGCCACCTGCTGCTGGAATTCCGCCGCGATGACATTGCCGAATGCGCCTTCCGGCAGCAGGGCTGCGACGGACTTCTTGCTGCGGCTTGCGGCATAGCTGAGGATGCGCGCAACATCGGTCTGCGGTGTGAAACTCAGGAGATAGATACCGGGCTGCGCCACGCTTGTGTCGCTGGAGAACGCGATCATCGGACGTCCCGCAGACTTGGCGAGCACCGAAGCCTGTTGCACGGATTGTGCGGTGAGCGGGCCCAGGATCAGTTCCGCGCCTTCGGCCAGCGCCTGCTGCACGGCCTCGCGTGAGGCATTGGCATCGCCCCGGTCATCCTTGACCAGCACGGTGATCTCGGGGTTCTCGAATTCGCCCATGGCGAGTTCCGCCGCGTTGCGGATCGCGCCTGCCGCTGCGCCGATGCCGCCCGGAGCAGACAGCGGCAGGACAAGCGCCACGCGTACAGGGCCGCTGCCGATCACATTGCCCGTTGGGGCTGTACCGGCTTGCGGCGCGGGCTGCTGGCCGCCGGGCAGGGGATCAATGCCCGATCCGCCGCCGCAAGCGGCCGCAAGCATGGCGATGCTGGCGCTGCCGGAGAAGGCCAGCACTTTCCGGCGGCTGATGTGCAGGGCGGGTGAGGAGAGCGTCATGAGTTGCTTCACCTGAAGAGCGGGCTGAATCACGTCATACCCTTGGCATGCCAATCGTTAACAGAGATTAATTGATCCGGGTTAAAACTGGAAACCAAAGATTTTTCAGGGTTAACGGTGGCAACCCGCGTGCTGCGCGGTCTATGAACCGGATATGAGCGATGCTTCCGGCGCTGCCCCTGCTGAAAAGAACTGGACCTTCAATGGCATGGTGGCGCCAGCCCGCGCGCTGACACCGGGCCTGCACGTGGTCGCCACGCCCATCGGCAATCTTGGGGATATCACATTGCGAGGGCTCTCGACGCTGGCTGCAGCCGATGCGATCCTGGCCGAAGACACGCGGGTGGCGCGCCATCTCACGGAACATTACGGCATCCGCACGCGCATCCGGCGCTTCGATGCCCATGCTAGCGAACACCAGATCGAGGCGGTGCTGAAAGAATTGCGGCAGGGTGCAGCCTACGCGCTGATCAGCGATGCGGGAACGCCCTTGCTGTCCGATCCCGGCTCCAGTCTTGTCATGCGTGCAGCAGGTGAGGGCATTGCGGTGCATCCGCTGCCAGGAGCGTCCGCCTTGCTGTCGGCGCTTGTCGTAGCGGGATTGCCGGTGGACCGGTTTTTCTTCGAGGGCTTTCTGCCGCCCAAATCTGGCGACCGGAAGCGGCGGCTACGCGAGCTGTCGACGGTTCCCGGCGCGCTGGTGTTCTATGAGGCCCCCCACCGCGTGCTTGAGACACTGGCCGATCTTCAGGCCATCCTCGGCGACAGGCAGGCCGCGGCAGGGCGAGAACTGACCAAACTCTACGAATCTGTCGTGCGCGGCCCGATCAGCAGCATTGCTGCGCATTTCGGACAGCAGGCCCCGCGCGGCGAATTCGTGCTCGTTGTCGCGCCGCCGGGCGAAGCAGAGGCCGCCAGCGATGGCGATGTCGATACGCGGCTGCGGTCGCTGATGGCCGATCTGTCGGTCAAGGATGCCGCCGCGGTCGCCGCCGCCGAACTTGGCCTGCCCCGTCGCGAGGTCTATGCGCGGGCTTTGCTTTTGCAAGGAAAAGGCGATGGCCAGACGAAGGGGTGAGGACCGCCGCCGCAGCCTCGCCAATCTGGCGGGTGCCGATGCCGAGCGTCTGGCGCTGGTGTTGCTTGTTCTCAAGGGTTACTGGCCGATGGCGCGGCGCTATCTCGCGCCCATGGGCGAGATCGACCTCATCGTCCGGCGCGGCAAGACCATTGTGGCCGTCGAGGTCAAGGCGCGGTCCACGCTTGAAAGCGCTGCCGCTGCGATCACGCCCGCCAAGCTGCGCAATATCGGTCTGGCCATGAACGCCTTTCGCGCCGAGCGGCAGCTGGATGACAGCTATACATTCCGCTGTGACGCGGTTCTGGTCGCACCCCGGCGCTGGCCACGGCATGTGGTGGATGTAGGTGCCTTGCAGTAAATTTATATTGCAAGCATGCATCCCGATACGCGTCTCGGGTGTTACGCCATGAGTGCGGCTCTACCGCAAGGCAATTCACGGCGGAGATCTATGTGACATTACCTGACCACACAGCCCGTCGCACCGTACTTGCCGGTGGTCTCGCCTCACTGGCAGTTGCCTGTTCGCCCGTTGGCGCACTCAACGCCGTGGCCGGCCGCGATAGCGGCAGCGAGAGTGTGGCTGACGATATCGCCTTCGGTGCGCATCCCCGCCAGAAGCTCGATATCTACGCACCGGCGGGTGGTCCCCGCCCGGCGCCGGTCGTGATGTTCGTCTACGGCGGCTCCTGGAACAGCGGCTCACGGCGCGATTATGCCTTCGTGGGGCGGGCGCTGGCGGCGCGCGGCTACGTCACGGCGGTTGTCGATTACCGGCTGGTGCCGGAGGTGCTGTTCCCGGTTTTCGTCGAGGATAATGCGCTGGCCCTGCGCTGGATCGCCGGCAATATCAGCCAATACGGCGGTGATCCCCGGCGCATTGGCCTCGTCGGCCATTCGGCGGGTGCCTATAATGCCGTTATGCTGGGACTTGACCGCCGCTTCCTGCGCCGCGCTGGCGTTGATTCCGCCAGCATCCGGGCCGTGGCGGGATTGTCCGGGCCGTATGATTTCCTGCCCTTCACGTCGCGGGACGCCGAAGCGGCGTTCGGACGCTGGCCCAATCTCCCTGAAACACAGCCGATCAACAAGGTCCGGTCCGATGCACCTCCGATGTTTCTGGCTTCGGGTGATGCCGACGCGCTGGTATCGGTGCGCAATACCCGGACTCTGGCGGAGCGCCTGCGCTCTGTGGGAGCCCCTGTGGAGGAAAAAGTCTATCCCGGTGTCGATCACGGCGGCACGCTGACACCGTTCTCTCGGCTGTTGCGGGAGCGCACGCCCGTTCTTGATGATCTCGCGCGGTTTCTGGACCGCAGCCTCGGCGTGAGGCGGTGACTGCGACGCCTGTCATGGTGACAATTGGCCGCTCGGTGCTGGCGGTTTTCTACGCGGCCGCAGGCATCGCGCATCTCGCACGGCCTGCGCCATTTCTGCTGATCATGCCGGAGATAGTGCCGTTCCCCGATACCGTCGTGCTGGTGACCGGCATGCTCGAAATCGCGGGAGCCGTCGGTCTGCTGCTGCCGGGCTGGCGGCGTCTGGCAGGGCTGATGCTGGCGGTCTACGCTGTCTGCGTCTTTCCGGCCAACATCCGGCATGCGCTCCTGGGCCTTGATATCGCGGGCTGGCCGCTGGGCTGGTGGTATCACGGGCCGCGTCTGGCGTTGCAGCCCTTGCTGGTCTGGTGGGCGCTGTGGGCTGGCGGATGGTTTCGCCCTGCTGCAAAGAAAGGCGTCATCCGCATCATCCCCCATTGACGCGGCCTCACCCTGAACCCCAGATCAGGCTACCCCGCAGGAGCCGTCATGCCACTTACCGTTGCCGTCCAGATGGACCCGATCGCACAGATCAAGATCAAGGGTGATTCAACTTTTGCCCTTCTGCTCGAGGCCTCGGCGCGCGGGCATGAGTTGCTGTTTTACACGCCCGACAGCCTCGCGATGCGTGACGGCATCGTCTCTGCACGGATGCAGCCCCTGCAGGTCCGCGATGTAGAGGGCGACCATTTCACCCTCGGCGAAGCCGTGATGCGCGCGCTTGATACGGTGGATGTGGTGCTGATGCGGCAGGATCCGCCCTTCGACATGTCCTATATCACCGCCACGCATATGCTGGAGCGGGTGCATCCGAAAACGCTTGTCATCAATGATCCGGCCCATGTCCGCAATGCGCCGGAAAAAATCATGGTGACGCTCTTCCCCGACCTGATGCCGCCGACGCTGATCACCCGCGACCGGCCCATGATCGAGGAGTTCCGCAAGGAGCATGGCGCCATCGTGATGAAGCCGCTCTATGGCAACGGCGGCGCCGGCATCTTCAAGGTGGGACTGGACGATCCCAATTTCGGGCCGCTCTTTGATATGTTTGCGGCGGTGTCGCGCGAGCCCTGGGTGATCCAGCGCTTCCTGCCGCAGGTCGTGGATGGTGACAAGCGCATCATTCTGGTCGACGGCATCGCCATGGGCGCGGTCAACCGCGTGCCGCAGCCCGGTGATATCCGCGCCAACATGGTGCGGGGAGGGGCGGCGGAGACCACGCAGCTTTCGCCGCGCGAACAGGAAATCTGCAATCGGATCGGCCCGGTGCTGAAGGAGCGCGGCCTGTTATTCACGGGCATCGACGTGATCGGCGGCAATCTCACCGAAATCAACGTGACATCGCCAACTGGCATCCGCGCCATCAAGCGGCTTGGCGGCCCGGACCTGGCGGTTCCGGTCTGGGATGCGATCGAGGCAAAAGGCCGCTGATTTCAGCGCGTCAGGCTGAGGCCCGTGATCTGCGGCTTCACGCCGTTGGCTTCGACTATGGCGTCAAAGTCCCGGGGTGACACGAATTCCCTCCGGAACCACGGGAATAGCCTTGGATCAAAGATGCTGTGCAGCCAGTCGATCACTTTTGCGATGCGTGGTGTGCTGCGGCCGTCCTCGTGGAAACACAGCCAGACATCGAGCTCGTAGCGCAGCGGAACAGTCAGAGGCACGAGCTTCGTGCCGATCCCGAACGTGTAGCTCGGGATGAAGCCGATGCCCTGCCCGCTTTCGATCATGAGATAATGGGCTGTGCTGTTGCGCATCACGATGGATTGGCTTTGGGTCAGGCGCCCGCCAACGACGCGCTCGATGAGGTGCCTGTCGCTGGATTGGGGGCTGGTGTGAAAAACAAACGTATGATCCCTGAGATCGGTAATCTGCCGGGGTGCGCCGAATTTCTCGATGTAGGCCGGAGAGGCCGCAAGCATGAGATGCAGGCGGCCCAGCTTTACCCTCTTGATGCTCGGTAGTGAGGGCTCGATGACCTGCAGCGCCAGATCAATCTCGAAACGGCGCATGTCCGCCAGCGCCATGCTGGGGTGAATGCGGATGGCGATCTTGGGATGCTGCCGGTTGAAGGCCTGCAACTGAGGCGAGATCCAGAACGTGCCCATGCCTTCGGTCGCCGCCAGCAGCACTTCGCCTTCCGTCTCGTTGTTCAGGGATCGCCCCAGACGCATGATATTGGCGATGATGGCATCGATCTTTTGCGCTTCTTCCAGAATATAGTGTCCCTCCGCAGTGGCCACGACGCCGTCCGGGGTTCGGTGGAAAATGATGAAGCCGAGTTTGCGCTCCAGTTCATCGATCCGGTTTTTCAGAGATCTGAAGCCGATGCCTGTTCGCCGCGTGGCCGCGCGGAAGCTGCCCTCTTTTGCAATGACCGACGCCAGTGCAACGCCATTCACGATTTCTGGCAAATTCTTCATTCTGCTGGCCTGCGTTGCAACCTGAGGTTTATTGCGTTACCCCGCCGACAGCACAGTGTCATCATATAAATAGCACCCTCAATTCTTAAATTTGTTTCAAAATCGTTAATGTGCAAAGTGTAACAGGGGTATCCAATGCGTAATTCTTTTATTACTGAAGACACGTGCGAAAATTCGCGGATTAATGTCGATCAGGAAAAGAAGATAGAAGCGGTTAATGTGCAATCGGACAACAGAATCGTATGTCCTGAATATGATACATTTGATCAATTCAATCCACAAAAGCCTGGATATGCAATCAAGGTTGTTCGTGATTTTGAAGATATGGCAAAAGTTTTTGCTATACGCGGCTCCGCATGCTTCTCCGATCCCGAGCATCTCTATGCCAAGCACTTCGACGGAAGTGACTTTTCGTCGACGCATCTGCTGGGCTTCATCGACGGCGAGCCCGTTGGCACGATCCGCATCCGTTACTTCTCGGAATTCACGCGAATCGAGCGGCTGACTGTAAGGCCCACACATCGCAGATCGCGCATATCGTTTCGTCTCGCAAAGGCGGCTTTCGCCTGGTGCCGCGACAAGGGCTACCGTACGGTCGGCGGGGTGGCGCGCAGCGAGCTGATCCCGTTCTGGACGATGCTCGGCTTCCGCCTGACCGAGGGCAAGGAGCCGGTTTACATTTACGGTCTGCCGCATTTCGACATCACGCTGAAGCTTGATGCCGTTCCGCAGGCCATGTCCCACATGACGGACACCATGGTCCTGCTGCGCTCCGAGGGGCGCTGGCATGAGGAGGGTCATCACGAGACCATCAATGTGACCAAACCTGTGGGTGTGACTGCGCCTCCGCCCATGGTGCGCAGCGCCCGCCGCCCGGCGGATGTCGCGGCCCGCCTTGCGGAGCGTGCAGAGCGCATCAGGCTCGGCGAACGTGACAATACAGCCCAGGACCGCATGACAGCCCAGGAGCGCGTGACAGCCCAGGAGCGCGTGTCAGTCGAGGACCGCGTGCGAAACAGCGACGGAGCCGGTTCTGCTGCGCCAATGTCCTGAATTGCGGTACAGCAGATAACTCACGCAAGGCTATGGAATCAGGGGGCGCGCAACGTGTGCCCCTCTGGACTCCCGCATCTCGACTGCTAAGTTGGCTTCCAACCGCTGCGCTGAACCTCTCAGATCAGACGGAGGAGGAGTTAACCCACATGTTCAAGAAGTATCTTGCTGCCACGGCCCTCGCGGCCTTTGCAGCGACCGTCTCTCAGGCGAGCGCCCAGCAGACATTGCGCTACGCATTCCAGGGCAACCTCAATACGCTGGACCCGCACAGCCTGAATGAAACAACCACTCTGGGCCTTCAGGGCAACGTCTATGAAGGCCTCACGGCCCGCGACAAGCAGCTCAAGATCATTCCCGGCCTCGCCGAGCGCTGGGAGATTCTGGATGGCGGCCTGCGCTGGCGCTTCTATCTGCGCAAGGATGTGAAATTCCATAACGGCAACGCCTTCAACGCCGATGACGTGGTTTTCAGCGCAACCCGCACAGCAGCCCGCAATTCGCAGCTCTCGGTTCGCCTGCCCAAGGACATGGAGACGGTGAAGGTTGATGAATACACCGTCGATTTCAAGCTGAAGACACCCAATCCTATCCTGCATTACGCCTGGGACACCTGGTACATGATGGACAAGGAATGGACCGAGGCGAACAACGCCACGCAGCCCTCCGCGCCGCAGGACCCGACACCATCCTTTGCCGTGCTCAATGCCAATGGCACCGGCCCGTTCAGGATCACCGAGCATCAACTGGGCGTGCGCACAACATTCGAGAAAAATACCGGATGGTGGGGCAAGCCCGAGCACAACCTCGACAAGATCATCTTCACGCCGATCACCTCGGCACCCACCCGCGTGGCGGCTCTGCTGTCGGGCGAGGTGGACGTGATCGATCCGGTGCCCTTGCAGGACGTGGCGCGCATCAACGCCAGTGCCAATGCCAAGGTGCTCGAAGGTCCGGAAATCCGCACGATCTACCTCAGCTTCGACCAGATGCGGCCGGAGCTGACGGCCTCCTCCATCAAGGGCAAGAATCCCTTCAAGGATGTGAAGGTACGCAAGGCCTTCTATCAGGCTGTGGATATCGAGGGCATCAAGCGTCAGGTCATGCGCAATGCTGCGGTGCCTGCAGCATCTCTTGTCTCACCGCTGATTTTCCCGCAGGTCAGCCAAATCCAGCGCTGGCCGTTCGATATCGCCGCTGCCAACAAGCTGATGGACGAGGCTGGCTACCCCCGCGTCGGCGGCGAAACCGGCACGCGCTTCGAGGTTGATCTCGACTGCCCGAATGACCGCTACGTCAACGATGGACCGATCTGCCAGGCTGTGACGGCGATGCTGTCGCGCATTGGCATCAAGATCAACCTGCAGGCTGTGCCGCGCGCGCAGTTTTTCGCCAAGGCCAACTCGCCGGTCTACAACACGCCTTTCTATTTGCTGGGCTGGTCTCCCGGCACGATGGACGCCCACAACGTGCTGAACGACCTGATGATGTGCCGCACGGCAGACGGCTCGGGCGGCAAGGGCCAGTTCAACAATGGCGGCTATTGCAACCCGAAGGTGGACGAGATCGCGACCAAGGTTCTGGTCGAGGTCGACACCGCCAAGCGAGATGCGATGATCCTCGATGCCTTCAAGATCCTGCATGAGGACACGGGCTATATCCCGCTGCATCAGCAGGCGCTGGCCTGGGGTGTTTCCAAGAATGTCGAGATCGTGCAGCGCGCCGACAACCAGCCGCTGTTCTACTGGGTGCAGAAGAAGTAGGGCGGCGATCCTTCCTTCTCCCGCAAGCGGGAGAAGGTGGCGAGCGAGAGCGAGACGGACGAGGGCGTGTTTGTCCGTCGGCGCTGCCCTCATCCGTCACTGCGTGACACCTTCTCCCGCAAGCGGGAGAAGGATAAGAGCCACCTTCAGAAAGACCAGAACGCATGCTTGCATTCATCATCCGGCGCCTCGGCCAGGCTGTGCTCGTCCTGTTGACGGTGTCGCTCATTGCCTTTGCGCTGTTCCGCTTTGTTGGCGACCCGACGCAGCAGATGGTGAGCCAGGACACCACAGTCGAACAGCGCATGCAGATTCGCCAGGATCTTGGCCTGAATGATGCGATCCCGGTCCAGTTCCTGCGCTTCGTGACCAATGCGGCGCGCTTCGAATTTGGCATCAGCTACCAGAACAAGCAGCCCGTGGCGAAACTAATCGCTGAGCGTTTTCCTGCCACGATGGAGCTGGCGCTAGCCTCCGCTGTCTTTGCGCTGCTCGCGGGTATGCCGATGGGTGTTTACACCGGGCTTTATCCAACCAGCATCCTGTCGCGCCTGTTCCAGATGATCTCGCTCATCGGAATATCGCTGCCGACATTTCTCATCGGCATCCTGCTGATCTTCGTCTTCTCGGTCGCGCTGGGCTGGCTGCCATCCTTCGGGCGGCAGGGCGTCGTCAAGCTGGGCAGCTGGACGACGAGCTTCCTGACGCTGGAAGGATGGCGCTCCATGGTGATGCCCGCGATCACGCTCGGCCTGTTCCTGATGACCCTGATCATGCGGCTCGTGCGCTCCGAGATGCTGGAAGTGCTGCGCACGGATTACATCCGCTTCGCCCGTGCAAGGGGCCTGAAGCCCAGCGCCATCCATTTCCGCCATGCGCTGAAGAACACGCTGATCCCGGTGATCACCATCACCGGGCTCCAGCTTGGCTCGATCATCGCTTTCGCCATCATCACCGAGACGGTCTTCCAGTGGCCGGGCATGGGCCTGATGTTCCTGCAGGCCGTGCAGACCGTCGATATCCCCATCATGTCGGCCTATCTGCTGCTGGTGGCGACGTTGTATGTGCTGATCAATCTGGCCGTCGATCTGCTCTATTCCGCTGTCGATCCGCGCATCCGCATCTCCGGGAAGGCAGCCTGATATGCAGATCACACCGGAAGATGCCAAGGCCGCCAGCCCCTCTTTCACCGCCGCGCCACGCGCGTCTTCCCTCGCTGCGCGGTTCTTCGACTCCGACCTCTGGTATTCCTTTACCCGGTCGTGGCTGACAATGCTGGCGGCGGCGATCACATTGCTGCTGATCCTGTCCGCGATCTTCGCGCCCCTGATTGCGCCCAACGACCCATTGAACCTCCAGACGCTGAACCTGATGGACGGCTCCAAGCCGCCGTTCTGGTCTCCGGACGGGGAGTGGAAATTTCCTCTGGGCACCGACCAGCAGGGACGCTGTGTCTATTCCTCGATCCTCTACGGCATGCGTATCTCGCTCATCGTCGGCTTTTTCGGTGTGCTTCTGGCTGCAACGATCGGCATCGGCCTCGGCCTCGTGGCGGGCTATTACGGCGGCCGGGTGGACGCCTTCATCATGCGCGCCGCCGATGTGCAGCTGACCTTTCCGGCGATCCTGATCGCGCTTCTCATCGATGGCACGACGCGGGCGCTGGTGGGCACGGCGAAATCCGAGGCGCTGGTGTTCTGGGTGCTCGTCATCTCCATCGGCCTGTCGTTCTGGGTGCAATATGCCCGCACGGTGCGCGGCTCCACCATGGTGGAACGCAACAAGGATTATGTGCATGCCGCCAGGCTGATCGGCCTGTCGAAATCGACGATCCTGTTCCGCCATGTGTTGCCAAATGTGATGGGCCCGGTGATGGTTATCGCCACGATCAATCTGGCGCTGGCCGTGATTACCGAGGCGACTCTGTCGTTTCTGGGCGTCGGCCTTCCGCCGACAGAGCCTTCGCTGGGCACGCTGATCCGCATCGGCAACGAGTTCCTGTTTTCGGGCGAATGGTGGGTGGTTATCTTCCCCGGCGTGACGCTGGCCGTGCTGGTGCTGGCCGTGAACCTGCTGGGAGACTGGCTGCGGGACGCGCTGAACCCGAAGCTGCAGTGATCAGGTGCGCGTGAAGCGGGCTGATTGTCTGGCCTTGATCCGGTTTGAAAGCCCTCGGGCGATCTGTTGGGTGAAACTGCGGCTGAATCGGCCAAGCGTTGGCGCCGAAGGTTCGTAGACGGTCGAATACTGCAGTGCATCCAGATTGTACTCGCTCAGATGCACGTAGGCCTTGCGTGCAACGTTGAGACCGCCACGCCGCATCTCGATATCGGAAACTGCAATGGATGCGTCCGGATCAGCGCCCGCGTTGTCACTGATCGCGAGGATCACCATCTGCGTGATGCCAGCCCCGTCCCTGGTTTTGAATACCAGACAAGCGGTGCGTGCCTTCGGATTGTCGATGCCGCGCGCATGATCCTGCGACCAGAGATAGGGATAGAGGAAAACGTCTCCTGCCTGGCGCTCACTCATCGGATGGAGTCTCGCCATCAGCGAAACGGTCCAGCGCATGCACGAGCCAGTCCGCCACGTCATCCGGCGTTTCTGCCGCCGTATAAACGCGCCGGGAATCATGCCCGTGCGCCTTGAGCGCCTCGTATCGCTCCACCGTCATCAGCACGAAGCGCGGCTTGCGGTGTTGCGTGATGGTGACGGGCTCCTGGCTCGCGGCGTGGGTGATATCCGCGAAGCGGCGGTTCAGTTCATGGGCAGAGAATTGACGCATTTGACATATGCTCCGTATTTTCCGGAATATACGTCTTTTTCTGCGAAATGAAAGCTATTTGTCCCCCGTGACTTCGGCGAAATCCGCGCTAGTGTAATTACCTTGCCCCGCAGTTGCGGCGGCTTCCGGGAGATCGATCATGATGAAACATACATTCGCGCTGACCGCAGCGCTGCTCGCCAGCACGTTGCTCACCTCTTTTTCGGCGGATGCCAAGGCGCTTCGCTGGGCGCGTTCTCAGGACGCCACGACGCTGGATCCGCATTCCGGCAACACCGGCCCCAACCATGTGCTGATGCACAACCTCTATGAACCGCTGGTGATCCGCGGCTTCGACGGCAAGCTGGTCGGCGCGCTCGCCACCTCATGGCGCGTTCTGCCGACAGACCCGACAATCTGGGAGTTCAAGCTTCGCCCCGGCGTCAAGTTCCACAACGGCGCGGCGCTCACCGCCGACGACGTGGTCTTCTCCATGGAACGCGCCAAGAAGCCTGCGGCTGACATGAAGTCGCTGCTCGTTTCGGTCCAGTCCATCACCAAGGTCGATGACTTGACGGTGCAGTTCAAGACCAACGGCCCCAACGCCCTGCTGGTCAACAACCTCACCAACCTCGCAATCATGAACAAGGCATGGGCTGAGGCGAACAATGCAGTTGACCCCCAGAACCTGACTCAGAAAGTGGAGAACGGCGCGACGCTGGCCGCCAACGGCACCGGCCCTTACAGTCTCGTCTCGCGCCAGCCCGATGTCTCGACCGTGATGAAAGCTTTCGACGGCTACTGGGGCAAGGCCGAGATCAAGAACGACTTCACCGAGATCGTCTACCGTCCGATCAAGGAGAACGCGACCCGCATCGCCGCACTCCTCTCGGGTGAGGTCGATTTCGTACAGGATCTGCCTCCGCAGGATATCCAGCGGTTGCAGACCACCGATGGCATTACCGTGAGCGCGGGCGCCGAGAACCGTTCGATCTTCTTCGGCATGAACATCGGCATCCCCGAACTGCGCGGCTCCGACGTCAAGGGCAAGAACCCCTTCGCCGAGGTCAAGGTACGCCAGGCCGTGAACATGTCGATCAACCGCGAGGCGATCCAGCGCATCACCATGCGGGGCCAGTCGACGCCGCAGGGCACCATCGCCACGCCGTTCGTCAACGGCTACACCAAGGAAATCGACACCTGGCCGAAGTATGATGTCGCTGCCGCCAAGGCCCTGCTGGCCGAGGCCGGTTATCCCAACGGCTTCTCCGTGACGCTGCATTGCACCAACGACCGCTACGTCAACGACGAGGGCATCTGCCAGTCAGCGGTATCGATGCTGGGACAGATCGGCATCAAGGCCACGCTCGTGGCGCAGTCTCTGCGCGTGCATTTCCCCGGCATCCAGAAGGGGGAGTATGATTTCTACCTGCTGGGCTGGGGCATTCCCACCTTCGACAGCCACTATGTCTTCAACGATCTTTACCGCACGAAGTCACCGTCCGCAGGCACATGGAACGGCACGGGTTTTTCCAATGCCGCACTTGACGCCAAGATCGACGGGTTGAACTCGGAAGTGGATAGCGCCAAGCGCAATGCCACGATCGCGGATATCTGGAAGGAGTTGCAGGCCAACAACGTCTACGCGCCGGTCCACATGCAGTTCATCGCCTATGCCACGCGCAAGGGCTTCACCATCCCGGTCGACGTGGAGAACACGCCGAAGATGCGGTTTGTGGTGAATTCGGGTTCGTGAGTAAGTGATTTGAAACGGAGAAAGGCCCGCGCATTGCGGGCCTTTTTTGTGGGTTGCAGCGGGATTGTGCGTTTCTCGAGGCTTCGCTTACGCTCCGCACCTCGAGATGATGGAGATTTGTGCAAGGCCCATCGGTCCCCATCTCGAGGTGCTCGCCCCTTTGGCGAGCCTCGAGAAACGCACGATCCCAGTGCAACCCTAGCCCTTGATCAGCTGATAAGCCGGCGTCGTCAGAAAATCCGCGAAATCGGGTGCAAGTGACAGCTCTTTGAACAGCTTCGCCGCCTCCGGAAAGCGCCCGGCATCGTAGTTTGCCGCACCGATCTCGCCGCGCACCCTGGCCAGTTCCTCGTCATAGACCGTGCCAAACCACTCGCGCGTGACCTTCTTGCCGCCTTCGAGGTCCACGCCGTAAGCGATGAACTGCCAGATCTGCGCGCGGCTGATCTCGGCGGTGGCTGCGTCTTCCATCATGTTGTAGATCGGCACCGCGCCGCGCCCGCGCAGCCATGCTTCCATGTATTGCACGCCGATGCGGATGTTCTCGCGGAAGCCGTGCTCGGTGCGGTTCCCCCGATGGATTTCAAGCAGGTCCTTCGTGGAAACATTCACATCTTCCCGCATCTTGGTGAGCTGGTTCGCTCCAGGCATCATGCGGTTGAACACCTCCATGGCGACGGGCACGAGATCGGGATGCGCCACCCAGGTGCCATCGTGTCCGTTACCGGCCTCGCGCTCCTTGTCCGCCTTCACCTTGGCGAAAGCGGCGGCGTTCGCCTCCGGATTGTTTTTGATCGGGATCTGCGCCGCCATGCCGCCCATGGCGAAGGCGCCGCGCCGGTGGCACGTCTTGATCAGGAGCAGGGAATAGGCCTTGAGGAACGCATCGCCCATGGTGACCTGCGAGCGGTCCGGCAGCACGTAGTTCTTGTTCTTCGCCAGCTTCTTGATGAAGGAGAAGATGTAGTCCCAGCGGCCGCAGTTAAGGCCGACGATATGGTCCTTCAGCTCGTAGAGAATTTCATCCATCTCGAACGCGGCGGGCAATGTCTCGATCAACACGGTGGCCTTGATCGTACCCACCTTCAGGCCAAGTGCTTCCTGCGCATGGACCATGACATCGTTCCATAGCCGCGCTTCCTGATGGCTCTCCAGCTTGGGCAGATAGAAATAGGGGCCCGAACCGGCGGCAAGCGCCTTCTTCGCGTTGTGGAAGACATAAAGGCCGAAGTCGAACAATCCGCCGGAGACGGCCTCGCCATCCACAGTCACATGCTCTTCCATCAGGTGCCAGCCTCTCGGGCGAACCATGAGGACGGCGGGGTTGGGCTTCAGCTTGTACTCTTTGCCTGTCGTGGCGTCGGTGAAATCGAGCTTGCCGTCCCAGCGGTCTTTGAGGTTGATCTGCCCCTCGACGCAGTTCGTCCATGTGGGCGAATTGGCATCCTCGAAATCGGTCATGAAGACCTTGGCGCCGCAGTTCAGGGCGTTGACAACCATCTTGCGGTCGGTCGGCCCTGTGATCTCGACGCGGCGGTCAAGCAGGTCGGCTGGGATCTTGCCCACGGTCCATGCGCCTTCGCGGATGTGCTTGGTTTCGGCCAGGAAATCCGGCGTCTCGCCCGCATTGAATTTCCGCTGCCTTTCGGCACGCAGACTGAGCAGCCGCTTTCGTGTGGCGTCGAAGCGCCTGTGCAGGTCGGCGATGAAAAGCAGGGCTTCGGTTGTCAGGATTTCATCGAAACGCGGCTTGAGAGCGCCCTTGATTGAAATGACGGGGTTTTCAGTTGTGGGCATGAAAGAATCCTCGGGATTGTGATGAGGCTCCTTTAGGGCAAATCCGCAAATTGCCATAGTGAGGGGTAAAGAGAAGTATTGTTGCCGTTCTGGAAAGAATGGCGCTATGCCCCGCCCACCCTGGCCCAGTGGCCGGTCAGCAACGCGAGTCCCAGCAGCGTCACCGCCAGCGCCGCCAGAACCTCCAGCCCGCGCAGCAACCACATTGCCGAAGCACCGCGTCCGGAGGCCAGACGCACTGCGGTCCCCTTGAAATAAACAGCGAGAGCCGCAACGCCCGCCGTCGTTAGCGCCGTGCCAGCCGACATCGCGGCAACGGCGGCAATGCCCGCCCAGAGCACGCCCTGCGACAGCGTGAAAATCAGGATCAACAGCGCGCCCGAGCATGGCCGAAGGCCTGCCGCAAAGATCGCTGCCGCCGCATCCTTCACAGACCAGCGCATGACTTCGGCAGGCCCCGGCATGT
>CAXTUM010000007.1:0-15643 GCA_964247205.1 uncultured Beijerinckiaceae bacterium | reverse complement strand
CGCAGGCCTCATCGGAGCAGCCAACGGCGCGGACTGGTGGATCGTCTGAAAGAACGCCTTCTCAAAACTCCGGGCCATGCTCAGGAAAACGGGAGAACCGACTGTCGGCGGACTCCGGGGCGCCATGGAACGAACAAACGAAACATTTTCCCTCGCATGAGGCAGAACGGCTTCATCGCGGCGGTGTGTGATACAAACTGTTCGGATTTCGCTCCTGATTTCAGGAAAATCAGAAGTTCATCAACTATTTCAATGGTAAATGGCGGAGACGGAGGGATTCGAACCCTCGGTACCCTTTTGGGGCACGCTCATTTAGCAAACGAGTGCCTTCAACCCCTCGGCCACGTCTCCGAAGCGCTTGCGCGCTTGGCAACGGTCTATGCACGCACGGGCTGGTTTTGACAAGCGCCAGTCATGCGGCCTCTCTGGTTCACATATAAACTTTGTGATTGGATAAATAGCAGGGATTCTGTATTTTCACCGGCGGCAAACAAGGCGCAAACATGACATTCAATTGCGCTGCTAAGGGAGAGAACCATGCAGACCACCTTCAAGACCACCATCCTGATGCTGACACTGCTGGCAGGATCCAGCGCACCCGCATTGGCTGATCCAACAGGGACCTGGCTTCGCGAAAACGGCAACTCGCGCGTCCGGGTAGCTCCTTGCGGCGGCAGCCTGTGCGGCTCAATCGTCTGGCTGAAGGACGACAGCGGCCCGTCAAAGGTCGGCCAGCGTGTTTTCTATGACATGGTGAAATCAGGCGACAACACTTGGAGCGGTCAGGCCTTCAATCCGGAAGATGGCAAGACCTATTCTGGCAAGATGGTCGTTTCGGGCTCGTCCATGACCACCAGCGGCTGCGTGCTTGGCGGCCTGATCTGCCGCTCCGTCAAGTGGAGCAAGGTGAACTGAGCCGCTGTCAATTGCGGATGCCATCCCTGAACGGATCATCCGCATCGCGGTGCAGCACGGCTTCGCCCGTGATGTAGGCGCGCCCGATGATGCTGGGGACCACGCCGCCATTCGTACCCGGCGTGAAGCTCGCCTCGAAGCGGCTGCCGATGATGCTTTCCTGTATCCAGCGCTCTCCGGGCCGCAGTTTGCCGTCCGCTGCGAGACAGGCTAGCTTGGCGCTGGTGCCGGTGCCGCAGGGCGAGCGGTCATAGGCTCCGCCCGGACACAGCACGAAGCTGCGGCTGTTGGCATCCGCACTTCCGGGCGAGCCGAAGAATTCGATATGATCAACCGGTGCGCCATCCGCTGCGATGCCCTGATCGTTCATCGCATCCTGAATGGCCTGCGCCGCGCGGGTCAGCACGGGGATGTTCGCTGTTGTAAGCGCGCATGGCGCATCATGCGTCAGAAAGAACCAGTTTCCGCCCCAGGCGATATCACCCGTCACACGGCCAATACCAGGCACATCGACCTGCACATCTTTCAGAAAGCGGCGGCTCTCGATGTTGGTGATCCGCACCTCGTTCCGGTTCAGCAACTCGAATGACACAATACCCACCGGTGTTTCCAGACGGTGCACGCCCGGACCGATACGGCCGAGATGCGCCAGCGTGACGGCGAGGCCGATGGTGCCGTGGCCGCACATGCCGATCACACCGATATTGTTGAAATAGATCACGCCGGCGGCACAGCCGGAATCAACAGGTTCGCACAGCAACCCGCCCACAATCGCATCATAACCGCGTGGCTCGTTCACGGTGAAGCTGCGGATGTGGTCAAAGTCGCGCGCAAAGATGGCGCGCCGCTCCGCCATCGAGCCGCTTCCCAGATCAGGGCCGCCCTCTATGATCAGCCGTGTCGGCTCGCCCGCAGTATGGGAATCGATCACGCGCATGACGCTCAAACCCTTGCCTCTGCCCATCCGGAATACCAGCGCTTGAAGAGTGCAAGCTGATCACGCGCGAAGGTCTTCTGGCTGTCGGACAGCTGATCCGTCCCGTTGAAATGCAGCGCATATTCCGGATTGCCCTCCAGCACCATCAGGTACTTGTAGAACAGCACGAGGTCCGCGCCCTCGTCGAAGGTGGAGAGCACCAGCAACGCTGCTTCAAGCTCAAGCGCCTTCCGGCGCGCTCCGGCGTCGCCTTTGGCAGCCTGCTCGCACAAGGTGACGAGGTGCAGCACCTCTTTCGGCAGCACATTGCCGATGCCGGTGATGGCGCCTGCTGCGCCGCAGTTCACATAACCGTGGAAAACCTGTGTATCGACGCCCACCATCAGAACCACGTCATCGGAATGGCCCGTGATATGCTCCGCAGCATAGCTCAGGGATTTCGCGCCGCCGAACTCCTTGAACCCCACGAGATGTGGATATTGCCGATGCAAGGCGAAGAAGAGATCAGCCTTTGTCTCGAAACCATAATAGGGGCTGTTATAGATCACGGAAGGCAGATCAACCGCCGCCTCCAGAATTCCCGCGAAATGCGTGTGCTGCGCCGCTGCGGACGACCCGCGCGAGAGCACCCTGGGAATGACCATCAAGCCCGCAGCGCCAACCTTCTTTGCATGTGCCGCAAGGGCAGCCGCACGCATCGGGTTCTGGGCCCCTGTCCCGACGATGACCCGGATACCGGCCTTCACGAGCCGCTCCACGCCCTCCATCCGTTGCTCATCTGTCAGCAGCGGCCAGTCACCCATCGAGCCACAATAGATCACGCCTGACATGCCGCAACTGACAAGCTCCCTCCCCTTGCGGACCAACGCATCGAAATCAGGCGTCCTGTCCGCACGGCATGGCGTCATCAATGCAGGCATCACGCCATTGAAAACCGATTGTCCCATATCTGACTGCCTCCGCTTGTGAATAACGCATTTTTCGAGGGTAACACCTACAAAGCGTCAATCGCCGCTTTCTTTTTGTAGATTGTATAAAATACACAAGTCAATATTTTTCAGCACCTCCCGCACATTGACTAAGACGGTCCAAGGCTCCAATGAGCAGCGGGCAAGGCATGCCCCGAAGGTGAAGAAGCGTCTGGGGCGCAGGATAGCCTGACGCAGGACAAAGCGGTCTCATGTTCAACAACAAGGTCATTCTCGTAACCGGCGGAACAGGGTCTTTCGGCCGCGTGTTCATCCGTAACATCCTGCAGCGCTACACGCCGCGCAAGGTGATCGTGCTGTCGCGGGACGAACTCAAGCAGTATGAGATGGCGCAATCCTTCCCCAACGATAGCGTTCGCTTCCTCATTGGGGACGTCCGTGACGAGCGCAGGCTGGCGCAGGCCTTCCAGGGTGTTGATTTCGTGGTGCATGCCGCGGCGCTGAAGCATGTGCCGATTGCAGAATACAATCCCTTCGAGTGTATCAAGACCAACATTTACGGCGGGCAGAATGTCATCAATGCAGCCATCGAGGCGGGTGTCGAGAAGGTCGTAGCGCTTTCCACCGACAAGGCGGCAAACCCGGTCAATCTTTACGGTGCATCGAAGCTGGCATCGGACAAGCTGTTTGTCGCCGCCAACAACATGGTGGGCTCGCGCAAGACTCGTTTCAGCGTGGTGCGATACGGCAATGTCGTGGGTTCGCGCGGCTCGGTCGTGCCGTATTTCCGCAAACTGGTGAGAGAGGGCGCGACGGACTTGCCCATCACCGACGCCCGCATGACCCGGTTCTGGATCACGCTCGACGACGGTGTGGCCTTTGTGCTCAAGGCCTTCGAGCGCATGCATGGCGGCGAGATCTTCGTGCCCAAGATCCCCTCGGCCCGCATCACGGATCTTGCCATGGCAGTGAATGAAGACCTGCCGCATCGCTCCATCGGCATCCGGCCGGGAGAAAAGCTGCATGAGGTCATGTGCCCGCTGGACGATGCGCATCTGACGCTGGAATTCAAGGATCACTACATGATCCAGCCGTCTATCACCTTCTATTCGCACCCGGAATACAAGACGAATGGGCTGGGCGAGACAGGTGCGCCGGTGTCGCCTGACTTCGAATACAGCTCTGGCACAAACAGCCACTTTCTGTCCGTTCCCGAAATCCGCGAACTCTTCGAACGCGCATGATCCCCTACGGCCGCCAGGACATCAGTCAGGAGGATATCGACGCCGTCGTCGCTGTCCTTAAATCCGATTTCCTGACGCAGGGCCCCGCCATAACTGCCTTTGAAGGAGCAGTGATGACGGCAACGCATGCGCCATTCGCCGTGGCCGTGAGCAGTGCAACGGCTGCACTCCACATCGCCTGTCTTGCACTTGATCTCGGACCGGGCGACCTTTTCTGGACCTCTCCCAACACATTTGTCGCGTCGTCAAACGCCGCTCTTTATTGCGGTGCAACAGTCGATTTTGTTGATATCGACCCGCGCACCTATTGCATGAGCGTGGATGCCCTGACGGCGAAACTGGCAGTTGCGGAAAGGACCGGCACACTCCCGAAAATCGTGATGCCGGTGCATTTCGGCGGTCAGTCCTGCGCCATGCGCGACATTCATGCGCTCGCTCAGAAATACGGCTTCCGCATCATCGAGGATGCATCGCACGCCATCGGCGCGACTTATCTCGATGGTATGGTCGGCGATTGCCGCTTCTCCGACATCTGCGTGTTTTCCTTCCACCCCGTAAAAATCGTCACCACGGCGGAAGGCGGCATCTGCACCACGCGCGATGCGGACCTTGCGACGCGCCTCTCGGAACTGCGGTCACACGGCATCACGCGCAATCCCGTGCGGATGGAAGGGGAAAGCGAAGGTCCCTGGTATTACCAGCAGATCATGCTTGGCCTGAACTACCGCATCACCGACATGCAGGCGGCGCTGGGCACCAGCCAGATGACGCGGCTACAGCCCTTCATCACCGAACGCCACCGGCTGGCGAAGCGCTATGATTCGCTGCTCGCCAATCTTCCCGTGATCACGCCGTGGCAGCATCCCGACAGTCATTCCGCCCTTCATCTCTATCCGATCAGGCTGCGGCTCGACACGATCAGCAGCACGCGGGGCGAGGTGTTTGATGCGATGCGCGCTGGCGGCATTGGCGTGAATGTCCATTACATCCCGGTGCATTTGCAGCCATATTATCGCAAGATGGGGTTCAGGCCCGGTCAGTTTCCGGAAGCGGAGGCGTATTATAACGAAGCGCTTTCGATTCCTCTCTACGCCACACTCTCAAATGCACAGCAGGACATGGTGGTCGCCGTTCTGAAGGATGTTCTGGTGGACAGGTCCGGAAAATGACCGAGACAGCTCCGTCCCGGCTAGCCCTTGGCACGGCGCAGTTCGGCCTGGACTACGGAGTCACGCACGGCGGCCGCCGCGTCCCGGAAAGCGAAATCCGCAAAATCCTGGCTGCCGCGCAGGCCGCAGGCATGGATACGCTCGACACGGCGGCAGCCTACGGTAATGCCGAGGATGTGCTGGGACATGTCGCTGCAGGGCAATCATTCCGGATCATCACGAAGACAGCCACCTCCGGTTCGGCGCCCATAAGCGATGCTGACATTGACCGCATTGAAACCCGGTTCCTGCAATCGCTGGAAAAACTGGTGACCCCGTCGGTCGATGGCGTTCTGGTTCACGCTGCCGGCGATCTTCTGGCGCCTGCGGGAGACAAGCTCTGGAAGCGCCTTGAAAGCTGGCGCATGAAGGGGCTGGTCAAGCGCATCGGTGTTTCTGTTTATGACAGGACTGAAGCAGACACGGTTCTGGCCCGTTTCTCGCCCGAGCTTGTCCAGCTGCCATTGAATGTGCTGGACCAGCGCCTGTCTGTTGATGGAACCATTGCACGGCTTGCAGGCCGTGGTATCGCGGTCCATGTGCGATCGGCTTTCCTGCAGGGACTCCTGTTGCAGCCCCCCCGGAACTGCCCTGTTCACCTGTCACGGACCCGGCCATTGCTGGAGAAATGGTGGTCGCTATGCTGTGATCGGACCATCTCGCCGCTGGCTGCAGCGCTGCGCTACTGTCTCGGCATAGAAGGAATCGAGCGGGTTGTTATCGGCGTGCACAGTTTAGCACATCTCCTCGAGATCGTTGTGGCAGCACAGACCTCTGTACCTTGCCTTGACTGGGCAGCGCTTGCTGCCCAGGACGCAGAAGCCGTCGATCCTCGCTGTTGGCCAAAGGCCTGATTGCATCATGAGCAAACGGAACCCCGCCAGGATTCTGGGTGTCTTGCAAGCCCGCACGTCTTCAAGCCGCCTGCCCGGCAAGGTGCTGCTGCCGCTTCTGGGTCAGCCTATGATCTTGCGGCAGATCGAGCGGCTGAAAAGGGCCAAGCGTATGGATGGGCTGGTTCTCGCCACAAGCACCGACCCGTCGGACGATGCGCTGGCTTACACAATCGCTGCAAGCGGAATGCCGGTGCATCGGGGAGCGTTGGACAACGTCCTGGAGCGGGTCATCGGCGCAGCTGCACCATTCCATCCGGAATGGATAGTCAGGCTGACAGGAGACTGCCCGCTGACCGATCCTCAGCTCATCGACAGCCTTATTGACGACACGCTCGCTGCTGGAGCGGAATACGGATCCACGGCGCTTGCCCCGACTTTTCCCGACGGACTGGATGCCGAGATCGTCCGCTTCGATCTGCTGCGGCAGATAGCAAGCGAACCGCGTACGCAATCCGAGCGCGAGCATGTCACGCTGGCGGTACATCGCAATCCTGAGAGGTTCAAACTCCATAGCGTCACGGGCTCGCCTGACCTTTCAGATATGCGCTGGACCGTTGATGAACCACGTGATCTTGCCTTTGTGACTGCAATTTTCGAGGCTCTCTATCCATCAAATCCGGTTTTTGGCACAGGTGATATCCTTCGCCTGTTGCAGCAACGCCCGGAACTCGCAGGCATGAACGGCGATATCAAGCGCAATGAAGGGCTGCTGAAGTCACTGGCAGCTGAAGGCCGGATCGCCTAATAGCCTCCTATGTCCCAGCGCTATGCCAGATCCGAAGAACTCCTTGTCCGTGCCGAAAAGACGATTCCGCTCGGCAGCCAGACATTCTCGAAATCCCGCACGCAGTTTCCGCATGGCGTTTCGCCCTATTTCGTGACGCGCGCGAATGGCTGCCGGGTCTGGGATGCCGATGGCAATGAGTACATCGACATGATCTCGAGCCTGGCCTCGGTGACGCTGGGCTACAACGACCCGGACGTCACAGCGGCGGTGAAGGCGCAGCTTGATGATGGCGTGATCTTTTCGCTGCCGCACCAGCTGGAAATGGAAGTGGCCGAGCGTATTGTGGATATGGTGCCATCCGCCGAGAAAGTCCGCTTCGGCAAGAACGGCTCGGATGCTACCGCCGGTGCCGTCCGCCTCGCCCGCGCCTTCACTGGTCGCGATCATATCGCGGTCTGCGGCTATCACGGCTGGCAGGACTGGTACATCGGCTCCACCGCCCGCAACCGGGGCGTGCCGCAGGCCGTGCGCGACCTGACTCACAGTTTTGCCTACAACGATCTTGTGGCCCTTGAGGCGCTGCTCACGGCACATCCCGGCGCCTTCGCAGGTATCGTCATGGAGCCGATGAATGTTTTCTACCCTGCACCGGGCTACCTTGAAGGGGTCAAGGCGCTGGCCCACGCCCATGGCGCGCTGCTGGTCTTCGACGAAACGATTACCGGCTTCCGCTATGCCAACGGCGGCGCCCAGGAGCTTTTCGGCGTCACGCCGGATCTGTCGACCTTCGGCAAGGGCATCGCCAACGGCTATCCCCTCGCCGCCGTTGCAGGACGCGCCGATGTGATGAAGCTGATGGAGGAAATCTTCTTTTCCTTCACCATGGGCGGGGAAGCCCTGTCGCTGGCTGCTGCTTGCGCCACCATGGACAAGCTGAAGCGCGACCCCGTGGTGGAGACGCTCTGCAGCCGCGGCCAGCGCATGCTGGACGAAACGGCCAAACTTATCGCCGCGCATGAACTGGGTGATTGCCTTTCGACATCCGGCCATCCGACCTGGGGGTTCTTGCTGATGAAGGACGCAGGCGGCTATTCGAGCTTCGAGATCAAGACGCTGTTCATGCAGGAAATGCAGGCGCGCGGCGTGCTCTGTCTTGGCACGCACAATCTGAATTACGCCCATCAAGATGCGGATATTGATCAAGTTCTGCGGGTGTATAACGAGGTTTTCCCAATCCTCGCGGACGCCATCCACAACCGCGCGATGAAGCAGTATCTGAAATGCGAGCCGTTGGTGCCGCTGTTCAAAGTGCGGTGAGCGGATGCGGGTCGCCTTTCGCTGCGATGCCTCGTCAGAGATGGGAATCGGCCATCTGATGCGCTGCCTGACCCTGGCGGATGAGCTCAGGCGGCGGGGCGCACGAAACTTGTTCATGATCGGCCCTAACAGTGTGAATCACCGGGCACTGATTGAAGCGCAAGGTTTTGAGTCCACTATCCTGGACACGGCTTCAAAATCGGCAGCCAAGCCTCAAGCCGGTGATCCCCCGATGGCGCCATGGCTCCCGTGGGGGTGGAAAGCGGACGCCGAAGCCTCAAAAGGAATTTTGGCGGGACAGAAGTGGGACTGGATCGTCGCCGATCATTACGCAATTGACCATCGCTGGCATGAGGAAATGCGCGCGCCAGGCCTGAGGATTCTGGCAATCGATGATACTGCCGACCGCGATATGGCGGTGGATGTTTTGCTTGACCACAATGCCAGTGCTGAACCGGCGCTCTATCTGCCTCGCCTAATCAAGACCGCACATTTGCTGCTTGGGCCGGCATACGCTCTCATGCGCCCTGAAATAGCATCGTTTCGCAAGATCCCTTCCAGCTGTCAGCTCGTGCGGCGGATCATAGTGACATTCGGCGGCGCAGCATCTCCGGCGCTCTATCGATCCGTAGCCCAAGCACTGTCAACTCTCCCCCTTCGCCCGCTGGAGATCGCGCTGATCGGCATAAGTGATGCGGAGATCAGGACAGAGATCGGGTCCATGTCTGACGGCGCTCTGGCGATTTCCGCCTGTGGTTTGGTCAATGACATGCCTTCGCGTTATGCGGCGGCAGACCTTTGCATTGGTGCTGCAGGGGTTTCCGCCCTGGAGCGGGCATTCATAGGCATCCCGAGCCTGACATACGTGACCGCGGCCAATCAACAGCTTGCTATTGCCGCGCTGGCTCGAGCTGGTGCTGTTGTAGATATGGGAGATATTAAAAATTTTTCGCGCACCGGACTGGTGGACAGAATTGTGGGCTTGACCTATACGCCCAACTCTTTGGCAAACTTGGCAGAAAATGGTCAACGTCTGGTTCCGGGCGGCGGACCGGAGCGGGTAGCTGACATCTTCTTTCAATAACGAGGCACCATGAGCGACGCGGTCGACAAACGTGAGCAGGTCAAGGCATTCTGGAACAGCCGCGCGGCGTTTCAGGCACTCGCCGGCACAAATGACTTCACTGCCAAACGCCTTGAACACGATACGCTGCTTGGCCATATCAAGGATGGACAAAGCATTCTGGAGATTGGCTGCGGGAACGGATTGCTGTCCATAGAAATGGCGGAAAAATTCGATGTCTCTATTGATGCATTCGACTTTGCCGCAGAGATGATTGTTGATGCCAAGGAGCGGGCCAAGACGGCCAGTCTCAAGGGACGCATCAATTTCGACGTGCGCGACGTGCGCGATGAAGCACTGCCCGGCGGAAGATACGATATCGCGATTACCGAGCGGGTCATTATCAATCTCATGTCATGGGAGGAGCAGGCCGACGCCATCCGCAAGATCGTGCGCCATCTGAAACCAGGCGGCCGGTTCCTGATGTGTGAGAACAGCATGACCGGGCTGGGCCGTCTGAACGAATTCCGTGGTCTTTGCGGCATCGATCCTGTGCAGCCGCCGTGGCACAACCGTTACCTGATCGACAGCGAAGTGGCGGCGCTTGCGATCCCCGGCGTAAGGCTCGCCGAGGTCATTCCCTACAGCGCGACCTATTATTTCATGAGCCGCGTCGTGAACGCCTGGAATGCGAAAATGACAAATACCGAGGTGAGTTACGACTCACCGATCAACCAGCTTGGATTAATCCTGCCCATCATCGGTGACACCGCCCAGGGCAAGCTTTGGATCTTTGAACGGACGGCCTGACCGGATGTGATGAGTCACCGATGTGGCCAGTATTTTTCAACAATACTGGAGCTCAGTTTGATCCAGCAGGGCCCGCAAGCTGGTGCAGCTCCAGCGGCAGAAACCTGTCTTTGTGATATGCACCGGAAGTAGCCAGATATGACATGCATCATCTGCGGCTCCATGGCGATGGTGCCTATCCCTTTCGACAGACGCCCCGAGGCAGATGCTATCCTTGCGCGGCGTGGCCAGAAACTCGATTATCAGTGGTTCTTATGCGAAAACTGCGGCAACGCCACGCCCGCCTATCAGCCGGATATCCCGGCGCTGGAGGAAATCTGGCAGAGCAACCGGATAGCCACAGGCGATGAGGCTGCAACCTGGGCCGAGCGCCGACGCATCGCTGTTATAGGCGCTGACCGGTCTTGGGATATATTCGCTGAACTGCACAAGGGCCCCGGGAAAGCCCGTTTCCTCGATATCGCCTGCGGTCTTGGCCTTACTGTAAAGCGGTTCCAGGACAATGGCTGGTTGGCGGAAGGCAATGATATTGATGCCACCATCAAGCCGATCCATGACGAGCTTGGTATCACTACAAGCATCGGTCCGGTCGAGAACAAAAGCTGGGAAGAGGCTTTTGATCTTATCCAGATTGCCTACGCGATCTATTTCATAACGGATCCAAAGGCCTATCTCAAACGGTTGCAGAAGCTGCTTGCACCCGGCGGCCATCTCGCCATCGTGATGGCGGATCATCTGGCCTACACCTGCCAGGGCGGGCCCGCCTACATGCATACCTTCATACCGACAATGGAGTCGATGGAAGGCTTGCTCGCCCGCGCCGGATACAAGACTGTGCTGCGCCGCAGAATCAGTGACACATGGTTCATCGCTGCGACGCCGGGGGAAGCCGAACCGCCAAAGATTGACGCCAAGGCCATTCTGAGAGCGCACCGCTCACGCGCCATGCGCTGGAAGCTGTTCGGCGTAAACAGGGCGCGGTTGAGAGCGCTGGCTTCCAGGCTGCTCATACGCTAGCGCATGACACAACAAATCTCCTTCATACGTGTGCTTGCCGTTGTTTTCAGCGGCACGCTGGCTGTTCAGGTCATCGCGTTCCTGCGCCAGCTCGTTATCGCGGCAGCCTTCGGCACGGAACGGGCGATGGATATCTACCTGCTGGTCTTCTCCATCGCGTCCGTCATCGGATTCGGACTTGGCGCCGTGATGGAGAATGCGACTGTTCCGCTGTTGGTCACGTGCCTTGAAAAGAAAGACCGCGCGGGATTCGGGCAGATCGGCCTGCGGGTTATCGTCATCGGTTTCGGGCTCGGGATCGCCGCTGCAATCCTGTTCATGCTGGCGGTTCCGCTGGTGGCCCGGTTCGTCACCACCGGACTTTCGGGCACCGAGCGCGAGGCGATGCAAGCGCTGTCGTGGTGGTTCATCCCGTGGATCCTGATCGCGGTGCCGTATTACGCCATCGGCTCGCTGCTCAAGGCTGAAAGCCGGTTCCGCCGGTTTATGATCGCCGAAATTATCGTGACGATTGTCTCTTTGCTGATCATCCTGGTCTGGCGCCCGGGCGTTTACGCCATCGCAATCGCTTATGGCGCGGGTTACGGCATCGCCCTGCTGTCGATGCTGCCGGGTCTGCCCGTGCCCCTCCGGTTCTCGCAGCGCCAGAGTGGGCAATCATGGGGTGTGGTCCGGCAGATCTCCCGTTTCGCTTCGGCCAATCAGGTTTCGGCGCTGGGCTTGCTGGTCGACCGTTTCCTGGCCTCCTACCTGCCGCCAGGAGCGATTGCAGCGACCAGCTATGCCGCCTTGATGACCGGTCAGATCACGGCGCTTCTGGGTTTCCGCGAAGCATTCATGGTGCCGCTTTCGGCCGAGAGGGACCGGTCAGAAAAGTTCGAACGGGTTTTGATAGGACTGGTGCTCCTGTCCGTACCCCCAGCCGTATTTCTCGCAAGTGAGGCACGCAATATCGTTATCTTCCTGCTCGAGCGCGGACGCTTTGACCGGACCGCCACCGATATGACGGTGCTGATGCTCAGTGTACAGGCGCTCGCCATTCCCAGCGCCGCGATAGCACTGCCCATGTTTCGCATGCTCCAGATCCTCAACCGCATGCGCATGGTTGCCGCGTTCTATCTCTGCAGCGCAGCTTTCGCGCTCCTGTTTGGCAGCATCACGATTTTCGGGCTCAATATGGGTTTGGCGGGGTATGCGATAGCCACGGCATCCGGATCATTCTGCACGATGCTTGTCACAGCGGGAATGGTGCATGCGGCCGGCATACGGCCGAACTGGTTCCGAATTCTGCAATATGCGATGTTTGCAGCAGGGGCGTCGTTGACTGGCTGGGCCGCGGCCACGACACTGACACCAGTGACGAACACCGCTTTCGGCGCATTGCTTATCCATGGCCTGATATTTGTGCTGACTGTTGCTGCATTCTACGGGTTGATCTATCGGCGGCTGGAACAGATCATCCAGGGTATCAGCCCAAAGTGAGCGCGGAGAAAGCCATGAAACGCCCCTCCCAGCTCACCCTGCTCGTCCACGGCTTCGGCGAATTCGCGGTCATCTATCACCACATGATGCAGATGGCGGCAAAGGAAGCGCCGCACGTGTCTTTTGCCGTGATCCTGCCGACATCGCATCACCTGGAACTCGTCCGTCAGGACGTGCCTGACGACCGTCTTCTGAATCTCGAGGCATTGCTGCAGAAAACCCCGCCGCCGGTCGGCGACCTCTCTGACCTCGCGGGTTATCATGGCAGCATCCACAACGATGTAGACGCCGAGAAAAAGACCTTCAAACACCGTCCAGCCGCGTTCCAGACCGCACGGGCCGTCGAAATCTACCGGCATTACAAGGCCTTCCTGCTGCGTGTGAAGCCCGATCACGCGCTCCTCTCCCATGTCGAGAGCTACGAGCAGAAGATGCTGGAATCGCTCTGCCATGAACTTGGCATTCCCGTCAGCATCCCGACTGACCTGCGCACTATAGGCGGCTCGTTCATGAGCCCCGACACGCAAGAGTCGCTGCCAAAGGAACGGCCAGTGACCCCGGAGTTGCGCGCACAGTCAGAGGCATTCGTTGCGAAATTCCGGGAAGGCCACATGCCGCCGGTCGTCTTCAAGCTGCCGCGGGAGCAATGGGGGGCGCGGCTGAGCCGCCACCAGCCTCCGTTCCGCAAGAGACTCGGCGCATTCATCCGACGCTCCTTGCGGCACCCTGATCAGTTCGAATGGGATTTCTTGAGGGCGGCCGTACTCAACAACCTGCCGGGCGTGCGCGATGCGTGGTGGCGGCTGCGCGCCAAGCGGGCGGCACAATGGCACGACATCGCTTCCACGGATGAGTTGCCGGCGAAGTTCATCTACTTCCCCCTGCAGGTCACGCCAGAATCATCCATCAATACGCCTGCACCCTACTATGTTGATCAGCTGCGGGTGATCGACGCCATCCGCCACGCCATGCCGTCGGACCATCTGCTCGTGGTGAAAGACCACTCGGCATCCATCATGATCCGCAAGAAAGCCTTGATGGACGCCATTCGCCAGCGTTCCGGCGTCTTGGTGATGCGTCACGACATGCATGGGCGAGAATTGATCAAGCGCGCGTCGGTTACGGTGTCCGTCACCGGCACATCGACGCTTGAAGCTTTTTTGCTGGGAAGGCCGTCATTGATGCTGGGCGGGATGTTCGCGAGCAGATTTCTGGGCGGCGTGACAGGACTTTCCGATCTCGCGTCGCACATTGCAAGCCGAATGGACGCGCCGCCATCGGACTACGACGTCATTCAGGGCGTTGCGGAAATGATGTCCATATCGAACCCGTTCACGATTTTCGGCATCGCTCTACCCGGCGACCCGGTCTACACCGAAGGCAACGTCCGCGTGCTTCTGCGGGCGCTGCAGGACGCCAGCGTCCAAGCCAAGGCTTGAATGTTATCCGGCCTTCCGGGCGCAAATGCTGACGAACTCGAAATACTCCTCGCCATTGCGATAGGTCCGGCCGATGCGCTCATTGCGCGACACATGGATGCCGCGTGCCGTCAACAACGCTTCATACTCGGCGGGCCCGACAAAGCGGAACGGGTAGCTTTGACCGAAAAACGGGGCGGTTGATCGGTGAATTCCATCGAGGGTACTGGCATCAATCATCCGGGACGGCCCAGGATCACGAAAGGTGTCACTGCCCTTTGACGGTGCGTATGAGAAAAAGTACCCACCGGGCTTTAGGATGCGCGTAACTTCATCCAGGCACCGGTCAAAGTCCTTTTCATCAAGGCAATAACTGGAGAAAACATCCGCCACAGCATCGAAGGTGTTGTCCGCATAGCCTGTTTCAGACATGCTTTTGCACCGAAGCTCCGCCGTAACGTCCCATCGCGCGAGCATTTCGCGGCATAACTCAAGGCTGGCCGGTGAAATGTCGAGTCCATGCGCTAAAAACCCTTCGCGGGCTATCATCCACAGATTGGCACCCGAGCCGCAGCCAATCTCAAGTATCCTTTTGTTTTGCCGATCAGCTCTCGGAAGGGCGAAGAAATGCGATCCCATGAACCGCATCAACTCCTCGTTGGGATAAAGTCTTTGCGCCGCAAAGCCTGCGGAATGGTAGGCTGCGTCATAGAAGCTCCGCGTGATGTCCTCACCCTCGCTCATGCCGCGCCCTCCCGGATCCAGGACCATTGCATCCCGATGAGGCTGGATGCCGCAAAGCCGCGCTTGAAGCGCGCGATGTTGCTGTCTTTGGGCGTGTCGGCCTGCCGCGGGGTAACGTCTCCTACGTCGAACCGCACGCAGCCAGCTGCCTTCGAAGCGTGGATGGCGCATGCAAGCGCGGCATGGGCAATTGGTTTGTCGAAGAGCTCGCGTCGATAAGCACCGCTGGCATAGTAAGCGACACCTTCCGTCTCGAGGATCAGGGTGCCACCAACGAACTCACCATCCAGCCGTGACATCACCAGTCGGCCGCCGCCATCCCGGATGATCTCCCCTGTCGCCCTCCAGCTGGCATCGCTGCGTGTTGCCCGGCCAGCGACGGCGGCATGCAGTTCACGGTACGAGGCCAAAAGCGATGCGTTGCCGGTATGGCGGTCAAGCAGCACCATCTCCAGATTGGTCTGCCCCCATTTCAGCTGCGCCCGATGTCCTTTCCGAAAACCGCGCTCGATAGCATCCAATGCAAGCGACAGATCGATGCTGGCCATGACGAATGGCTGAGGTTGAAATCCTGCCGACAGGAAACCGCCTGCCGCAGAGTCCTGCCAACGCAGAGGCAGATCCGCGAGCAGCGAGGCAGTGCGGACATCTGGCGCCGAAAGCGCCTGCCTTAATTCGCCCAATGCCTCACGCCGCGCCTTTTCGAGCACAGCTGGTGCGGCGCTTCTGTTTTCGAGCCAGCCTGCGGGGAGGCCAAAACGCCCGAGATGATGATTGGAAACATCGCAAAGCACGGCTAAAATGACGGTGCTGTCGGCTTCGATCAGGAACGATGGTTCACTTAGAGGCTGCCCGAGGGTGGCTTCGTAATACCTGCGGCCAGTGCAACCGAGTGCGACCGGGTTGATGGCCTGGGAAATCAGGGGCCGAACGGCA
>CAXTUM010000006.1:0-16415 GCA_964247205.1 uncultured Beijerinckiaceae bacterium | reverse complement strand
ACGCCAATAATATCTATGACGTGACCGTGCAGGTGTCAGACGGCTTGGGCGGCATTGATCAGCAGGCGATTGCCGTCACCGTCTCGAACGTCAACGAGGCGCCGCTGATCACCTCGAATGGCGGTGGAGCGACAGCCGCGCTTGCGGTCCAGGAAAATGCACCTGTGGCGATCACAGTGACCGCAACTGATCCCGATGCGGCTGCAACCCTGACCTTCACGATCGTAGGCGGAGCCGATGCCGGCCGGTTCAGCATCAACCCCACCACTGGCGTCCTCACGTTCATCACATTGCCCGATTTCGAAATGCCTGCGGATACTGGCGGCGACAACATCTACGATGTCACCGTGCAGGTCGCCGACGGCAACGGCGGGTTTGATACGCAGGCGATCGCCATCTCGGTCACCAACCAGAACGAAGCGCCCGTGATCGTTTCCAATGGCGGCGGCCCGACGGCAACCGTCGCTGTGCAGGAAAACACGACAGCGGTTTCCCCAGTGACAGCCTCGGACGCCGATGCCGGGGCCGTGCTGACCTACTCCCTTGCCGGAGGCGCTGACGCTGCAAAATTTGTGATCAATGCAGTTACGGGTGTGCTGACGTTCATCTCGGCCCCGGACTTTGATGTTGCGGGCGACGCCGACGCCAATAATATCTATGACGTGACCGTGCAGGTGTCAGACGGCTTGGGCGGCATCGATCAGCAGGCGATTGCTGTTTCGGTCACCAACCAGAACGAAACACCATCCATCACCTCGAATGGCGGTGGCGCTACGGCCGCCCTGACCGTTCAGGAGAACGGGACAGCGGTCACAACAGTAACGGCCAGTGACCCCGATTCTGCGACCACGCTGATCTATACCATCGTGGGCGGTCTGGATTCGGCCAAGTTCACCATAAATCCCGCAAACGGTGTTCTGACCTTCCTCGCCAACCCTGATTTTGAGACCCCGGGCGATGCCGGAGGCAATAACACTTATGATATCATAGTGCAGGTTTCAGACGGTCTTGGCGGAACGGACACCCAGGCCATCGCGGTAACAGTCTTCAACCAGAATGAAGCCCCTGTCATTACCTCGAACGGCGGAGCCGCAACCGCTGTGGCCTCGGTCGCCGAAAACAGCACTGCCGTGACGACGGTGACAGCCACAGATGCGGATGCCGGCGCAACCCGCACGTTCTCCATTATCGGTGGCGCGGATGCGGCATTGTTCACCGTCAATGCATCAACCGGTGTTCTCTCATTTGTGTCAGGACGCAATTTTGAGGCCCCGAGCGATGTCGGGGCAAACAATATCTATGACGTGAGCGTGCAGGTGTCCGATGGCCTGGGCGGGATCGACACGCAGGCGATTGCAGTCTCTGTCACGAACGTCAACGAAGCGCCCGTCATCACCTCGAACGGCGGCGGCGCGACCGCCTCGGTCTCACGTGCAGAAAACAGCACAACCGTCACCACCGTGACATCGACCGATCCCGACGCCGGAGCGACCAGGACGTTCAGCATCATCGGCGGCGTCGATGCCGCCAAGTTCACGATCAATCCGGCGACCGGCGTTCTGACTTTCCTGACAGCACCCAATTTCGAGGTTCCCACGGACACCGGCCTCAACAACATCTATGATGTGACGGTGCAGGTGTCCGACAGTCTCGGCGGGATCGACACGCAGGCGATTGCCGTGACCGTCACCAACGCCAACGAAGCGCCCGACATCATCTCGAACGGCGGTGCAGCGACGGCAGCGGTTTCTGTTGCCGAGAACAGTTCAGCGGTTACGACTGTAGCGGCCACCGACCCTGATGCCGGCGCTTCGCTGACGTATTCCATCTCCGGCGGCGCTGACGCCGCGAAGTTTGCAATCAATGCCAGCACCGGCGTACTGACGTTCATCGCGGCGCCGGATTTTGATATTCCGGGCGATCTGGGTGCGAACAACGTCTATGATGTGACCGTGCAGGTGTCGGACGGGCTTGGCGGGACAGACACGCAGGCGATTGCCGTCACCATCACGAACGTCAACGAAGCACCGGTCATCACCTCGAACGGCGGCGGCGCCGGCGCATCGATCTTGCTCGCCGAGAACGGCACTGCCGTCACGACGGTGACATCCATTGACCCAGATGCCGGCGCCACCAGGACATTCATCATCATTGGCGGTGCAGACGCTTCGAAGTTTACGATCAATCCAGCGACAGGCGTCCTGACGTTCGTCTCGGCACCTGATTTCGAAGCGCCTGCCGACAGCAATCTCGACAACATCTATGATGTCATTGTCGAGGTTTCCGACAGTCTTGGCGGAATTGATATCCAGGCGATTGCCGTCACCATCACCAACCAGAACGAAGCTCCCGTAATCAACTCGAACGGCGGTGGCGCAACAGCTGCGGTTTCGGTTGCTGAGAACAGCCTGTCCGTCACAACCGCAGTTGCAGCCGATGTTGATGCCGGAGCGGTCCTGACATACTCGATATCGGGTGGCGCTGACGCCGCGAAATTTGCGGTCAACGCCTCGACCGGTGTTCTGACATTCATCGCGGCGCCGGATTTTGATATCCCCGGCGATGCTGGCGCAAACAACGTCTATGATGTGACCGTGCAGGTCTCGGACGGTCTTGGCGCGACAGATACGCAGGCCATCGCTGTCACCATCACGAATGTCAACGAAGCGCCTGTCATCACCTCCAACGGCGGCGGCGCGACCGCATCAGTCTCGCTAACCGAGAACGGCACTGCCGCCGCATCAGTGACATCGGCTGATCCCGATTCCGGCGCGACCCGGACCTTCAGCATCATTGGCGGCATTGATGCCGCCATGTTCACGATCAATGCTGCGACGGGCGTCCTGACGTTCGTGACCGCTCCCAACTTTGAGACCCCCGCGGACAGCGGACTCGACAATATCTATGACGTGACCGTTCAGGTTTCTGACGGGCTTGGCGGCATCGATACCCAGGCGATTTCCGTCACCGTGACCAACGTCAACGAGGCGCCCGACATCATCTCGAACGGCGGTGCGGCGACAGCCGCCATCTCCATGGCAGAAAATGGTACAGCGGTTACGACTGTGGCGGCCACCGACCCTGATGCCGGCTCTTCGCTGACGTATTCCATCTCCGGCGGCGTTGACGCTGCGAAGTTTGCAATCAATGCCTCGACTGGCGTTCTCACCTTCATCGCAGCGGCGGATTTCGATACCCCGGGCGATGCGGGTGCGAACAACGTCTATGACGTGACCGTGCAAGTCTCGGACGGTCTTGGCGGGACAGACACGCAGGCCATCGCTGTCACCATTACGGATATGAATGATTCGACGCCGACCATCACGTCGAACGGCGGCGGTCCGACGGCCGCAATCAGCCTTGCCGAGAACACGGTGGCAGTGACCACGGTCATCGCAGCAGACCCGGATACAACAGGCGTTGTCACCTATTCGATTGTCGGAGGTGCGGACGCCGCGAAATTCTCGATCAATGCCACGACAGGTATCCTGAGTTTCATTTCCGGCCAGGATTTTGAAACACCGACCGACGCTGGCGCCAACAATGTCTACGATCTGGTGGTCAGGGCATCGGACGGGATCAACACAGATGACCAGTCGATTGCCGTCACCGTGACCAACCAGAACGAGGCCCCCGTCATTACAAGCAATGGTGGAGCGGCCACGGCTGCAGTCACCACGGCCGAGAACGGCATTGCGGTCACGGCCGTCACCTCCGCCGATCCCGATGCAGGGGCTGTGCTCACCTACTCCATTTCCGGTGGTGCCGACGCTGCAAAGTTTGCCATCAATGCAACCACCGGCGCGCTGACTTTCATCGCGCCTCCTGATTTCGAGACCAAAACGGACATCGGTTCTGATGGGGTGTATGACGTAACCGTGCTGGTGTCAGACGGTCTTGGCGGAACCGGCACGCAGGCGATCACTGTCACGATTGGTGATATCAACGAGGCTCCGGTCATCACCTCGAACGGCGGCGGTGCGGCTGCGGCCTTGTCGGTGGCAGAGAATGCGACTGCCGTTACGGCGGTGACTGCCAGCGATCCCGACGCCGGCGCCGTCGTTTCCTTTTCCATCGCCGGTGGAGCCGATGCCGCCCTGTTTTCCATCAACGCAACCACGGGACTTCTGAACTTCATTGCCGGCCGCGACTTCGAGAGCGCCACGGATGCCGACTCCAACGGCGTTTATGAGGTAATCGTCCAGGCATCTGACGGACTGGGAGGAACCGATACGCAGGCGATCTCCGTGTCCCTGACCAACGTGAACGAAGCGCCTGTCATCACATCCAATGGCGGCGGCGGGTCCGCAGCGGTCTCGCTGGCGGAAAACAATCCGGCTGTGACCAATGTGTCCGCCACGGATCCGGATGCAGGCGCGACACTCACTTACTCTGTTGCAGGCGGTGCCGATGCCGCCCTCTTCACCATCAACGCCACAACAGGAGCCCTCGCTTTCATCACGGCGCCGGATTTCGATATCGCCGGAGATGCTGGTGGAAACAACACCTACGACGTGATCGTTCAGGTCAGCGACGGCACCCTGACGGATATGCAATCCATCGCCGTTACGATCACAAACATCAATGATCTCGCACCGGTCATCACTTCCAGTGGCGGCGGCGCCACTGCATCTGTGCTGGCCGGTGAAAACGGCACGGCTGTAACAACAGTTGCGGCGACAGACCCTGACATGATTGGCGCGCTCACCTACTCCATCATGGGTGGCGCCGATGCAGCCAGATTCGCGATCAACACAACCACCGGTGTACTCACCTTTGTCGCGGCGCCCAACTTTGAAGCGCCGACCGACGCCGGAGGCAACAACATCTATGACGTCGTGGTCCAGGCATCGGACGGCGCCTTTGCCGATACGCAGGCTATTGCTGTTCAGGTCGGTGATGTGAATGAGTCTCCAATCATCACATCGGATGGTGGCGGTGCAACGGCGAACGTTTCGGTTGCTGAGAATTCAATAGCAGTGACCACCGTGGCGGCGGCTGATCCCGACGCTGCAGCCTCGATTGTTTATTCCATCCAGGGCGGAGCGGACCAGACCCTGTTCAGCATCAACGCAACCACCGGCGAACTGTCATTCATCTCGGCGCGAGATTTCGAAGTGCCTTCAGACACCGGCGTCAACAATGTCTACGATGTCATCGTGCGGGCCTCTGACGGGCTGCTGTTCGATGACCAGGCTATTGCCGTAACCCTCACGAACCAGTCAGGAGCGTTTACGGGAACAACTGGGTCTGATGTCTACGCTGGAACGTTCGAAGAGGACCTGATCACCGGATTGGCCGGTAATGACACGCTTTCGGGCGGTCTCGGCAATGACACGATTGACGGCGGATCGGACGACGACAACATCTACGGCGGCGCTGGCGCCGACACTCTTTCAGGCGGAATCGGGTATGATAATCTACACTACGACAGCGATACGGCAGGCGTCACCATCAACCTTGCTTCAAATACCGCCTCCGGTGCTGGCAGTGAAGCCAATGGCGATTTAATTTCGGGCTTCGAAGCCGTTATCGGAGGCTCCGGCGCTGATAGCCTGACCGGCGATGGCGGCGGGAATTACCTGCATGGAAACAGCGGCAATGACACGATCAGCGGCGGCGGCGGCAATGACCAGCTGGAAGGTGATTTCGGCAACGATGTCATCGATGGCGGTGACGGTGATGACGTGCTCCGCGGTGGTGTTGGCGACGATGTGCTCGCTGGTGGTGACGGCTCTGACACCATCTTCGGCGGTGACGGCAATGATAGCATCTCTCTTGGCGCGGGCAACGGGCGCACCAATGGCGGGCTCGGTGCTGACACGATCATCGGCGGATCCGACGTTGATGCTATCAACTGGAAGGGTTCGAGCTACGAGGGTTCCCTTGCAGCGATCAACATAAATCTTGCTACCGGAACCGCTAGCGGCGGCAGTGCGGACGGGGACGTTCTGACACAGATCAACTTCATAGTTGGCTCCAGCTTCAATGACACGATCATTGGCGATGCGATCGACAATTATCTTTTTGGTTCGGACGGTTCCGACAGCATCGACGGCGGCGCTGGCAACGATACGCTGATCGGACAGGATTACCTCGGCGATACGCTTCCTGACGGTGATGATACCCTGAGCGGCGGCGCTGGCAATGACAACATCAACGGGCAGGTCGGCAACGACAGCCTCGACGGCGGCGCAGACAACGATACGATTTACGGCGTCTTCGGCAACGACACGCTTGCTGGAGGCAGCGGTGAAGATGTGCTTTACGGCGGTGAAGACGACGACACTCTCACGGGAGCCAGCGGCAACGATACAATCGATGGCGGCGCCGGCACGGATACCGCATTCTTCAGCGGCAACCGTGCAGACTACACCGTGACAACAGCTTTTGGCGTCACGACGGTGACCGACAACCGGGATGGCTCGCCAGATGGCATCGACAGGCTGACAAACGTCGAAACATTCTACTTCGGTGATGGATCGATCAATGTGTCGGGAGTCAATGACCAGGTTCTGACATCAGGCGCCGACGGCCCGTTGTCTGGAGGAAACACCGCAGATGTGATCCGCGGTCTTGCTGGCAATGACACATTGAGCGGCGGCGACGGCAGCGATCGTCTCGAAGGCGGAGCAGGCAGTGACGAGCTCTCTGGCGGAAATGGCAACGACATCCTCAAGGGGGATGACAACCTGCTTGTCAACGGCTCTTTTGAAAATCCGTCGGTTGCGTTTGGCGTCGGTGTGGCCCTTCCGGCAATAAGCGGCTGGACGGCGATACCCGGAAGCCAGATTGAAATCTGGAACAATCTCTTGGTCCAGGCTGCCGACGGACGCCAGAATCTGGAGCTAGACTATGCTGGCTCTCCTGACGGACTCTATCAGGATATCTCCACGGCAACCGGAACATCGTACACACTGACGCTTGATACCATGGCGCGGCCGCTTGCGGGCGGTGCGACGTGCGAATTCGAAGTCTTGTGGAACGGCGTTGTCATTGACACGGTGACGCCGATGGATACGGGCCTATGGCAAACGCTGTCCTACACGGTTGTAGGGACCGGCGGCCTTGATCGCCTGACAATCCAAGAACTCGCGGCGAGCGGGGCGGACAGCCTGGGCGCGATGATCGACAACGTCAGCCTTACCACAGCAACTGGCGGAGACGATCTGCTTTCTGGCGGGTCCGGCAATGATTCCCTGCAAGGCGGCGGCGGCGACGATACACTGCTGGGCGGGACTGGCGACGATACGCTGAATGGGGGCACCGGATACGATACCGCCGACTATGGCGACGCGGCGGCTGGCGTTTCAGTATCGCTGGGGACACAGGCGCAACCGCAAGCGACGGGCGGTAGCGGGACCGATCAACTGTCCGGAATTGAGGCGCTGGCCGGATCGGGCTTCAACGATACGCTGACAGGCAACGGCGGCGATAATCGCATCCTTGGAGGAGCTGGCGATGACAGCATCAACGGCGGAACCGGCAAAGATACGATCAACGGTGAGGCGGGCAACGACACGCTCGATGGTTCCGGCTCGAATGTCATCGGACTCTTCGGCGGCGCTGGCGATGATCTGCTGATGCTGGATACCGAAGCCCTCGAACAGGCGGGCACCGTTGCAAGTGGCGGCGCCAATGACGACACTGTGCTTCTGCGTGACAATGGCAGTTCGAACCCGGTGCTTGAAGTCGGGCTGGACCTTGTCGGAAAGCTTGACGGAATTGAAAAGATCGATGCCACCGGGACGAATGTCAAAGTCGATTTCGGCAATTCGACTGCAGCCGATATCCGGTCCATCCTCGGGCTTTCAGGCCCGACGGGCAGCGGTACGCTAACGCTTGATTTTGACGGAAACGACCAGTTTTCGGTCGCAGGTGGCGAGTTCTTCACCCAGGTGGCCAATCTGACGACATTCTACAGCGATGCAGGCCTCACCAACGAGATTGCCCGCGTCTCGGTGATATGAAGCAGCGCTACTGCCGCAGGGCCTCGGCCCGGATGTTCCGCACCGGCTTCATCAGATAGCTCAGAACCGTATGCTGGCCTGACAGGATATCAACCTGCGCCGTCATGCCCGGAATGACCGGCCTGTTCGGCCCCAGCGCCGCAGCATCCGCCTCAAGCCGCACGCGGAAATACGGCTCGCCCTTGTCATCGCTCAGCGCATCAGGCGAGATGTCGAGAACCTTCCCCTTCGGGCCGCCATGGATCGTGAAGTCATAAGCGGAGACTTTCACGATGGCTGGAAGCCCAGGCCAGATCTCGCCGCGGTCACGGGGAGAGACGCGCGCCTCGATCACGACTGTCGCATCGGCAGGCACCAGCTGGACGAGTGGTTCGCCGGATTTCACCACGCCGCCGATGGTATCGATGAACAGCTTGTTGACGACACCGGCGACGGGAGCCACCACTTCTGTCCTGCGGCTTCTGTCACTCATGGCGCTGATGCTCTCCCGGACCTTGGCGATCTGGACGGAGGTTTCGCGCTGCTCTTTCTCCGCGTCGGCGCGAAACCGCAAGGTGATTTCCTCGCGTCGGCTGTTAAGCTCCTGCACCGCCGATTCAAGCCGCGGGATATCATGCACCAGTGCGGCCAGCCTTGCCTCGATCTGCTGAAGCGTGCGCTCGTTGTCGAGGAGTTCGTTGTTCGAGACAGCACCCATGCGGGTCAGGCGGCGCAGACTCTCGACACGCTGCAAAACCAGAACCCGCTCTCGCTGCGTGCTGGTCCAGCGGGTGCGCATCTCCGCCAGTTCCAGATCCTTCTGCCGGTACTGGTCATCGACGACGCTGATCTGCGCTTTCAGCCCGTCCTGACGGGCGCGAAACAGCGATCGCTCCTGACTGACGATCTGCGGCAACGCGGCTGCCAGATCATCCGGCACGATGAAAGCGGCGTGTCCTGTTGCCTCGGCGTCGAGGCGCAGCATCTGAAGGTTCTTGGCCTTCAGATCCAGCTGGTTCTGCTGGAGTTCGGCCCGCGCGAAGCTGTTATCGACGCGAAGCAGCGTGGTCCCCGCCGTCACCTTCTGGCCCTCGCGCACCAGAATTTCAGAAACAATGCCGCCTTCAAGATGCTGGACGATCTGGTTGCGGGTTTGCGGCATGACGCGCCCGCCGCCGCGCGTCACCTTGTCGAGCGTGGTCAATGCGGCCCAGCCAACGGCGAGCGTCGTGCCGATGGCCACAATCGTGATCATCTGCCTCTGCGCCTTGCCGGCAATCGCATCGCAGCGGCGCGGATAGCGGAACGCATGCTGCTGCGGCTGGCCACCTTGCGGGGTTGCCGGAGCGGATTCGGGGACAACGGTTGAATGGATCATGCTCTGCAATGCGGCTGGATGTGCTGCGAAGCACTATCGCTGCGAAGTCTTTACGGCTTGTTAAGCATACCGGTCTCACATCAACCGCAGCAGATCGCAGACGTGCGGTAAGACAAGCGAGGACGAACGGCTCATGGCTGGCGAGGGCCGCATCAACAGCGTCTTACCGGAAGCAGGGTTGCATGGCACCGGCACGCCGGTTGCTCCGGATGTCTCCAGGCTCGACGCATCATCTGCAGCAACAGCCAATCTTGGGCCCGCGAGCCATCCCCTTGCGGACATCAAGCGTCTGGCCGTCATCTGGCAAAAGCTTAATCCAGCCCATGCAGAGTCAGAAAATCCTGATGAACCACCCGTGGGCCATGGGCCTGTCGGGCTTGCCATTGCGGCAGCGAAGCTCGGGCTTGATGTTGTGTGCGAACAGCGTAACGCAAGCACTCTGACAGCGGCTGACATGCCGGTTGTGGTCATCCTCAAGGACGGAAGCAGCCGGCTGATCGTCGGGGTATTGCCCGGTGGGCACTATCGTATAGCTTCTGCTGAAAGCGAGGTTGATGTCCTGTCAGCCGACCTGGCTGCAGCAGCATCAGGCACCATCTTCAGAGTTCGCCCGACACCTCCGCCGGAATCTCAATCCATTGATGTCGCCGCTTCGTCGGGGGCTGTATCCGAAAAGCCTTCGGATGCAGCGCGCACCATCCGCCACCTTCTTCTGAAACAGATTCGCGAGCAAAGCGGTGGCCTGCGGCAGCTGATCACCGCCTCGCTGTTGATCAACCTGTTCGGCATGACCCTGCCATTGTTCTCGATGGCCGTGTTCGACCGGATCATCCCGCATTCGGCAATGGAGACGCTCTGGGCGCTGGCGCTTGGCGTGGTCACGGCCCTCGTGCTGGAATTCTGCCTCCGCCATACACGGCTCAAGCTGTTCGACGCCGTGGGTCAGAAATCCAGCCATTCTCTGCAGGGCCAGGCGATGGGGAACCTGCTGCATGCGCCGGTTTCTGTCCTGCCAGGGCGCTCGGGAGCTGCCGTGCAGCCGATGCAGGAGCTGGAGCAACTGGCGATGATCACGCCGCAGCTCGTTGTCAGCCTGGCGGTCGATCTGCCCTTCTTCGTTTTATTGATGGTCCTGGTCGGCAGTATTGGAGGGCCAATCGTTGTTGCGCCAATCCTGGGCAGCCTGCTGCTGGTGCTGCTGCACAGTCTGGCCCATGTCATGGCGCACAGGAGCGCTCTCGCCCAGGGCGGCTTCGTGCGGCGCCTGCAGCAATATGCCATCGACAGCATTGCAGCACAGGAACGCATCCGCCTGACCGGGTCTGCGCCGCAGATGCTGGCTGGATGGGAGCAGGCGAGTGACGACGCCGGATTTGCCAATCATCAGGCGCGGTACTGGCATGGCCTTGCCGCGCAGGGCAGCGCCGTCATCGTGCAGCTTGTCGTTGTCGCAACCATCGTGACCGGCGTTTTCCTGATCGAGGCCGCCGCCATGACGATCGGCGCATTGTCTGCCTGCATCCTTCTCGTCAACCGCTCGATGATGCCAGTCAGCATCGCCACCGGGATGTCGTTCCGGATGATCCAGATTCTTCAGGCCGCCGGGCCGCTGGCGTCCATTCTGGAGCTGAAAGCCGAAGCTGGCGGTGACCAGAGTCTGGCTATGCCTGACAGGATCGCAGGTCATGTCAGTTTGCAGAACATCAGCTTCCGGTATCCGGGCGAAACACGCATTGCCCTGAATAATGTGAGCCTTTCGATCAAGCCGGGTGAAAGAATTGGGATCATCGGCAAGGCAGGATGCGGAAAATCAACCCTTCTCCGCCTGATAGCCCGGCTGTACGAGCCGGAGAACGGGCGCTTGCAGCTTGATCATCGCGATATCCGGCAGTTCGATCCGGCCTTCGTTCGCCGGGTGATCAGCTACATGCCGCAGGATGCGCAGCTGATAGACGGGACGCTCGATGACAATCTGACACTTGGGCTTCCGCAGGTCGACAAGGCCGAATTCGAGCGGATTTCGGCATTTTGCGGGGTTCATGACTTCGCCCGCCGCCATCCCTCGGGCTACAGCCTTCAGGTCGGGCCAGGCGGGCAGCGGCTCTCGGGAGGCGAGCGGCAATGCGTTTCTCTGGCCCGCGCCCTGATGGGAAAGCCCGCGCTGCTGATGCTCGACGAGCCGACCGCTGCGCTCGACAACATGCTTGAGGCAAGGATTATCGCCGATCTCAAAAGCAATCTGGGTGCTGCGGGGCTCATCGTGGCGACCCACCGTCTGCCAGCGCTCGATCTCGTGGACCGGATCATCTGGATCGAAGACGGACGGATCGCAGCGGATGGGCCGAAGGCTGAGATTTTCCGCAAGCTTGGCCTGGCCCAGCACGGGCAGCCGCAAAAAGCCGCCAGCGGTTGATCTGTTAACGGTCGGCCAATGCCTTTGCATTAAAACGGTGGTTCAAGAATCCGGGTATCGCGATGGCAGCCTCCGAGACGGAAGAGAATTACTGGCCGGGGTATGTCGATGCCCTGACCACGATGACGATGGTCCTGACCTTCATCATGCTGGTTCTGGGCCTTGCGGTATTCTCCCTGTCGCAAAACGTCTCCAAAGGCATGCTTGAATCCATTGCCAGCGCCATGAAGCTGACGGATGACATGCCGAAGGACATGAGTTCGGACGACATCACGCGGATGGTCATCGAGCGCATTGAAAAACAGGATGAAGCAATGCAGGCCGCCAGAACCGAGGCTTCGCGTCTGGCGGCTATCCGTTCTGACGAGGCGCGACCTTCATCCTCCGGACGAGCAATCGAGTCAGGCGATCCCGGATCGGCGGTCATGGAGCGCCGCATCGAGTCAGGCGCAGCAGCGCCACCAGCATCCGCAATCCCCGTGGCCACTGTTACGAGGCAGCAGGCGCAACTGCGCCTTGTTTACAAGCCGCGCGCCACAGGGCTGGACGATGCAGCCCGTGAGGCCATCCGTGAGGCGCTGGCAGCCGACAGCGCCCTGCAGGCGGCAAGGACCGTGGAGATCACCGCAGGCGTCGATGCCGGAAACTTGGCAGTCAGTGACGCGAATCGCATCGCCTACTATCGGGCCCTGATCTTGCGCGGCCAGCTCATGGCGGCGGGCATCTCGGCAGAGCGCATCAAGATGCGCGTGGATTCCGCAGTGTCGGCGGACCAGATGCTGATTTCGGCGACGCCATGATGAGCAGAGCGCGCCGTAGTTAATTCTTTAGCAGTGCTGTTCGTTTAAGTTGCTGCTGGAATTGACTGTGGGGACGTAATGCGAAAATACTTTTTCCCGAAATCGGATTTGCAGAAGGTCTTTGTCGGTCAGCTGCTCCGCATGCTGTTTCTGGTCATGTTGCTGGCTGGTCTGTGCATCTGGGCCCGTCATTTCATTCTGGAAGGCATCGCTTCCAACATCTATCTCAACGGCGGCATCATTGCCGTGCTTATGTTCGGTATCCTGCTCGCGGTAAGAAGCCTGCTGTCGCTGTGGAACGAAGAGATTGCATTTCAGGCGCTCCAGGAAGCCTTCCAGGATATCCGCACCCAGCAGCTGAAGAAACCGGAGGATCCCTACTGGCGCCACTACAGGGCCCTAAAGCCCGGAATCGTCTTTTCCAAGCCCCGCATCCTGAGCCACAGTTTTGAACTGACCTACGATGAAATGCTGCGCAGCGGCAGCCTCAAGATGTCAGTCGGCACGATGCAGAGCGTCATGGGCAGTATTGACGAAAAGCTGGCGGAGGAGCGCTCGTTCCTGACCTATCTGACCGGTTTGCTGGTATTTCTGGGCCTGATCGGCACCTTCATTGGCCTGATGGAGATGGTTGGCTCTGTCGGCGGCATCATCGGCAAGCTGAACGCGGCCTCCTCACAAAATTCGGCTGCAATCGGCAGCCTTCTCAAGAGCCTCGAGGAGCCTCTGCGTGGCATGGCGACGGGGTTCTCATCTTCGCTGTTCGGACTGTTCAGCTCGCTCGTCGTCGGCATGATGGTGCGCTTGAGCGGCACGGCTTCCTTGGCGCTGAAACATGCGTTCGAGAGCTGGCTGGCCGGCGTCGCCCAGATCGAGGGCTCCAGTAGTGACGACGCAGGCAACCTTGCCCGTCTTGTCGCCGAGAACATGCTCAACCCGTCGGGAACGGGCGGCGGTGCGGGGCAGGCGGCTTCCAGCGGCATCACGGATGTCGGCATCGTTGCCACCATGGCTCAGGGTTTCGGACGCACGAACTCCACCATCGACAAGATCGCCGATATGGCGCCCCGGATGATGGAGGTCCAGACCGAGCAGACCGCCCTGATGCGCAGCATCGCGGCCTCACTCGAGCGTCTGGCAGGCGATACCGGTGAAATCCGCGGGCAGTTGATCACCATGGGTGCAGGCCAGGTGACTTCTGTTGAACTGATGCAGGAAATGCTCGTTCTCAACCGGACCCTCGAAAACCGGCTCACCAGCGGGTTCAACGGGATGGCGCATGTGATGGAAGTCACAGGCCAGGCCTATCTCGACGGCCTGCGGCGTCTGACTTCGGAAAACTACGAGACCAACGCGCGTCTTGCCAAGCTGCTCGACCTCAAGGCCGCAGGCGACCGTATCGCAGAAGTGGCGGTCGGCATCGAGTCCAAGGTCAAGAATGGCATGGGCACGCTGGTGGCAACGCTGGAGCGCACGGCGACCTCCATCGATTCCAGCATGCAGCGTTTCACATCCGAACAGGCCGAGATGAAAGCGATTATGTCGTCGCAATCCGGCGGCTCCGTCGGTATCTCTCCTGAATTCGAGGATAAACTGACCAATGGTTTTTCGGAGATGTCACGGTCCTTCGAGACGGTTTTTGCAGCGTACTCGACCGTCCTCAACCGTGCGGTCCTTTCGCAAGCGCTCGGGGATGGTGAATCAACGCCAGTTGGCGGAGCGCTTCACATGCCCGCTGCCAGGAGTTCGATCCCTGAACACGCCATCAAGGCAGACGCAAAAGAGCCGACCGAAATCGATCATGATGAGATGAGGGATCGTCTCTACAAGATGGCGACCTCGATGACACCCAATCGCTCCGCCGGTTAAGCCCGCAACAGGACGCTCCGATCATGGACATCAGTTCAACCCATTCCAGCCAGCTAACCCAGCCAATAGGGGAAGAGCCAAAGGCCATGTCTCAACTGGTGGCAGCTACTGCGGCGCACCGGTCCCGGAGGCCCGGCTTCCTGTCGTTCATGACAAAGCCGGCCAACTGGGTGCGCAGCCATCGCCGCTACCCGTGCTATATCGTCGGAGTTCTGGATATTCTTGATCGCGGCGTGCCGCTTGACGGTATGGTTACGGAAATATCCGAGGGAGGGGCACTTTTCCGGACGGCTTCGACCTTCATTTTCGACCGGCGCCGTGCCCCGGTATCCCTGCGCTTCACGGACCGCGAGTGGCGCGGCGAAATCGTCAACGTCAAGGCGAACGGCTACGGTATCCGGCTGGACAATCCGGTTGCGTCCGAAGAGATCGAATACATCATCGGTCGCTATGGAACACCGGGCATCGCGGCAAACTGACATGCGTTTGCAGGGATCCAGGCAAAAACCCGATATCGCCGCGCCGCTGCCTCCCGCGTCGGACAGAGGCGTTCAGAAGGGCAACGTCTTCGGATCGATCGGCATTGTATCGCTCCTTGGTGCACTGGCGCTGATTGCAGCGCTGCTTGTCATCGCGGATGATGGTCTTTTCCAGCGTGACCGCTTCATGCTGACGGCGGCGATCGAGCGTCTAGCACCAGATCGTCCGCTGACAGAAGCGGATATGCGGCCGCTGAGGGCCGTTGCGGGGCTGGATTCCCTGCATCTGGCTGCGGTCTCTGACCGTGGCCTGACAGAATATCATCTCCCGCTGGATGCTGCGCCAGGTCAGGTCCTGGTATGGAATCGACCGCAATCATTTGTTTCACTTGCCGCTTTCTGCATGTCACTGATCGTGATCGCCATCATTGCGATTTCCTGCATCACCCGTGTTGCAAGGCTGCAGGCCGCATCACTCAGGTCCGTGGTCGAGGAGATTGAAGGACGGGCCATGGATATGGCAATGCGCGACCCGCTCACCGGCCTTTTCAACCGTTCCGCCTTCCGGCGCCGGCTGGAAAATGCCGTGGCCAAACGCGCGGGCAAGGAACTGATCGGCGTGCTCTATGTGGACCTTGATCGCTTCAAGGAAGTCAATGATGGTTTCGGCCACCATGCCGGTGACACGCTTCTGTCGAGAGTTACTGACCGGTTGCGGGAGCTTTCAGGTCCGGATGTGACCATTGCCAGACTGGGCGGTGACGAATTTGCGCTCATCATAGAGCATCAGGCCGAGGAATCGGACATCGAAGCCTTCGGGCAATCGATCAGCCGGGCGCTCGGGGAACCCTTCGATATTGGCGAGGCCGAGGTTTCGATTGGCGGGTCTGTCGGTCTTGCAGTGGCTCCGGTCGACGCCTTCGAGACGGCTGAACTGGTTCGTCGCGCTGATATCGCGATGTACCGGGTCAAGGAATCAGGCAGGGGCACCTGCTTGCGCTTTGACGAGTCGATGGAAGATGACGCCAGGAAACGCAAGTCGCTCGAGTCCGATCTGCGCAAGGCGCTGGACCGCGGTGAATTGCATCTGAACTACCAGCCCTACTTCGCCTCCGACGGTGAGACGATGGTTGGCGTCGAGGCTCTGGTCCGCTGGAAACACCCCGAGCAGGGACTCATTTCCCCCGCCGTTTTCGTGCCCATCGCCGAGGATTCCGGGCTTATCCACCAACTCAGCGATTTCGTGATGCAGACCGCAATGCGGCAGGCGATGGAATGGCCCGATCTTACGCTGGCATTGAACCTCTCCCCGGTGCAGTTCCGCCGCAAGGAGACGGTTGGAACACTGCTTGGATTTGTCGAAGAAATCGGGATCGACCCCAAAAGGATCGAGATCGAGATCACTGAAGGCGTTCTGGTCGAGGATGCGGAAACCGCGATCCGCGTGCTGAAGCAATTCCATGATGCCGGCATGCATATTGCACTTGATGACTTCGGCACCGGATACTCGTCACTCAGCTATCTCAG
>CAXTUM010000005.1:0-16911 GCA_964247205.1 uncultured Beijerinckiaceae bacterium | reverse complement strand
GCCGGCATGGGCGAGATCAAGGCCTGTACGCCAGGATTGCTTGAGTTCCGTATTGCCCTTTCGGGCAGCGCACCCGAAACGGCCGAACCCGGCCATTCCGCGTTTGCGCACAGGGGACATGGCGTTGCCGACAGTGCAGCAGCCATGATCACCGCGCTCAAGGTGCTTGACACTGAACGCAGCGCGCGCATCCGTCACAGCCGTATCGAGGCGTTCGTCGGCCGCGCCAGCAACATCCTCGTTTCGGGCGTCTGTTTCGGCCAGGACGGCAAGCGAAATCGGATGCCGGTGGAAGGCATCATTGAAGGCGCCTTGTCCTTCCCGCCGGGCGAGACGCTGGAAGGGGTGATCGCCGAGTTGAAGAATGCGATCGACGAAGCGCTTCTGCCGGCCGACTGGCCCGATGATCTCCGGCCGCGCATCAGTTTTCCGGCCGCCGTAGCGGGCGCCGAGACGCCACCGGAGCATCCGCTGTTCCGCTGCGTCAACAGGGCCATCCACCTGGAGACTAGCAAGGATGCTTTCGTCAATCCCGTCCATACCGCCAGCGATATTCGCGTGCCCATGGTGCAACACGGAATACCCACCATCGGGCTTGGTCCGCTTGGCGGCGATCTGACGCAAAACGGGCGCACAAACGAGTGGGTCAATGCCGAAGACCACCGCCGGTGTGTACGCGTGATCGCCGCCACGATCAGGGACTGGTGCGGCTAGCGCAAATCATCTCTAGAATCGATCAAGCGTGAACATCCTGTGCGGATGGTCGGATTTGCCACGCAGCATCAGCTCCGCCGTGATCCGCGCCACGATGGGGGCCAACGAATAACCGTTGGATGTAACGCAGTTCCAGAAGCCCGGAGCGCCGGGCATCTCACCAATGATCGGCGCGCCATCGATATTAATGTTCATCGCCGCCCAGACCCGCACGATGCGGAGCCGGGCGGCGGCTGGCAGCACATGCGCCGCGACCCAGGCATTGCCTTCAATGTTCGCCATCTCGACATTACTTGCGCCCGTCCGCGGATCGAGCGATGCCGGCCAGGCTCCTCCGATGATTAATCCGCCGGCATCCGCCTGCTTGAGGCTGAGATGGCGCCCGCCATGGGCAATCAGATGTTTCACCAGAGCAGGCCCCGGCTCGGTCACGATCATCTGCAATGGCGCGCCCTGCACCGGGATAGGCCGCGCCGCCATCCCCGCGAGGAGCGACGCCCAGCCGCCCGCGCAGTTGACAACCCTGCCAGCCATGACGTCGCCGGCCTCGGTCGCAACGCGCCAGCGCCTGCCTTCGCGACTTATCCCGGTCACGCCCGCGAAACTCTCGAAGCGAGCGCCGGCCGCCTTCGCAAGCCTAACGACCGAAAGCGTCGCTGTCAGCGGGTTGATTTTTCCCTCATCCCGGCAAAGCGCCGCCCCGGTAAGGTGATGTGCGAGATGAGGCTCAAGAGCCCTCAGCTCATTCGGACCAATGAGACCTGAATCGACACCGTAGCTTCGCTCCAATTCCACCTTGCGGCGCAGGAACTCCATGTCAGAGGCGCTTTCGGCGACCATCAGGCCGCCGGGAGTGCTGATCTCGAAGTCATCTCCGCTGAGTGACTCAAGCTCCTTCCAGAGCTTGATGGCGGCGGGCGCGATGCGCAGCACCTCGACAGCCGGACGTCCGCCAGCCTGTGCCTTCGCACCGAAGTCGAAGGACAGGAGTTGGACATGCAGGCTACCGGCATTCGCTCCCGATGCCTGCACGTTGGGCTCGTGCCGATCCAGCACGACGACACTCGCGCCACTGCGCGCGAGCTCATAAGCGACCGAAGATCCTACGACGCCCGCGCCAATCACTGCCACATCAGCGTCAATTCGACCGAAGCCTGGACGCATCATGGCCACGCGAGGCGAGGCAGGTACAGGCACGGATTGACGGTGCCCTCCCCACTCAGGCTTCTCGACTGCTAGCGCTCCAAGCGGCACGGGACGTGCCGGAGGGCGTGGCGCGAAGAAGGCCGAGACGTCCGGCGCGGGCCCTCCTTCCGAATGCACCAGCCGCGTCAAGGTTCCTGCACAGAAGCGGCCCTGACATCGGCCCATGCCAGCGCGTGTCAGGCGTTTGACGGTGGCTATGGTTGGCGATGCCTCGCGGCAAGCCTTGCGCACGGCGCCGACGGTGACCTCCTCGCAGCGGCAGGCCAATGTCTCATCGGCAAGCGCGGTCGCATTGAACGGGGGCTGCGTGAAAATGCGCCACAGCGCTTGCTGAAAGCGCTCGGCACGGCCGAGTGCTTCGCTGGCGTCTCCCGAATCGATCAAAATGCCCAGATCCGCTGCAATGGCCGCGGCCGCAAGCCGGGCACGCGCCATGGCAACCTTTGCTCCTGCAATGGCTGCACCGTCGCCGATCGCGAAGACATGACGAAGACTTGTGCGCCCGTTCTTGTCGGCATCTATCGCGACCGCGCCAATATGAGCCGGCGCATGGTGCAGCGCACAACCGGATTGCCGGGCCAGTTCCGCCTGTGGCTGGAAGCCCATGTTGAGCGCGACGGTATCACAGGCGATTGTCCGCTCCACCCGACCCTGCCGGAAGGTAAGCGACTGCGGGCGGTTCGCGCCATCAATGCGCAATACGTCTGCACCCCAATGGATCGGCACACCCGCCTTCCAGAGAGCCAGCAGATACCGGAAGCCCTGCATCGTTGCGCCTGCATCGGCCGCGAGCATGCCCGCCAGCGCCGGAAGTGCGCTCACCGACAACCCGACACCGCTGTCGATGACCGCGGCGGGCTTCACGCCGAGCTTGAGCAGTTCGCAGGCCGTCTGCAGGTTGAGTGGCCCGGAACCAGCGATCACGATCTGCTGGCCCGGAATGACCCCCTGGGTCCGCACGAGCGATTGCAGGCCGCCGGTGGTCATGACACCTGGCAGGGTCCAGCCAGGCAGGGGACAGGGACGCTCGCTGGCCCCTGTCGCGAGAAGAACCATGCGCGGCTCGACGACCAGCGCAACACCATCACGCAGGATGCCGATCCCTTCTGCAGTCGAAGCGAACCAGACTGTCGAGGATGTCCACAGTTCCGCGCCAGACCGTTTGAGACGGGCGATCAGCGCATCTCCATCACGGAATTGCTGATCCCGGACTTCAGCCTGCGCACCAACAGCCAGCGGCTTGAAATACTGGCCACCGGCTTCGCTGCGTTCATCGCTGACGATGACACTGGCGCCCGACTCCGCGAGCATCGCTGCGGCGGTGGCGCCCGCCGACCCGGCGCCAACGACCAGCACATCGATTGTCCTCCGTTCAAGTGGTCCCATGGGCTTGACAGCGATCTCGCCCATCCCGTCCGCTTCGGGAGCAGCACTCATGACTGCCTGGCCCGACCGCGCCTTCTCGAGGCAGGCGCGAACGCCTGCCCTGCCATCCACGGTCACGATGCAGTCGAAACAGCTCCCCATGCCGCAGTGAAGGCCACGTTCCGCTCCGCTCCTGATATGCCGGAGCGCAAGAATGCCGGAGGCCGCAAGTGCCCCTGCGATACTTTCGCCCTTTCGCGCGACATAGGGCAGGCCGTCGAAGCTGAAGGGAACCGCCTCCTCCGGCGGAATGTCAGGTCGAGTGGAGATCATGGAGTTGCATGATTGATTGCATACAAGGCATATACGATCCATCGACGCTGGCGGGAAGGCTCGAAGTGGAGGCCACAATGACGCGGTTTCGCGGAACGTACACGGTGCTGGTGACACCATTCACGGCGGATGGGACTGCCGTTGACCTGAAAGCGCTGGAGCGCCTTGTCGAGTTTCAGATCACCGAAGGTATTCACGGCCTGATTCCACTTGGCTCCACGGGTGAGTTCCTGTCGGTCACGCCGGACGAACGGCGAGCCATCGTGGAGACAACAGTGAAAGCGGCGCGCCGACGCGTGCCCGTGCTGATCGGCACTGGCGGCGAATGGACCCGCGACGTCGTCGCCATGTCGCGCGAGGCGGAGGCCCAGGGGGCGGATGGCGTCATGATCATCCCACCTTTCTACAGCGTGCTGACGGACGACGAACTCTACGTCCACTACAAGTCCGTCGCCGACGCCATCGGCATCCCGATCATGGTCTACAACAACCCGGCGACGGCGAATGTCGACCTCTTGCCGGAGACTGTGGCGCGCCTCTCGACCATACCCAATTGCTGCTACATCAAGGAATCGACACTTGACGTGACCCGCGTGCGCGAGATCATCCGCCTCTGCGGCGAGCGCATGACCGTCTTCGCCGGGGTACTCGGTTTCGAATCCTTCTGGCTTGGCGCCGAAGGCTGGGTCGCGGTCTGCTCGAATATCGCGCCGAGATTGTCGGCGGAGCTGTTCAACGCATCACGCGATCGGCGCGATCTCGACGAAGCGACCGCTATCCACCGCAGGTTGCTGCCGCTGCTGCCCTGGGTCGGCGGTCCGCGCTATGTTGCGGGCACCAAGGCCGCCTTCGACATGATGGATATGCCGATGGGACCACCTCGCCCCCCTCGCCTGCCATTGCCAGAACGGGATCGGCCTGCACTGAGGGCAGTTCTTGTGGAGATGGGCCTGTTACCGGATGCAAGGCGCGCAGCGGCGGAATAAAGTCAGGACTGGATCGTCAGCAATCGCCTTGGCGTCTCGACAAGCAGTCCTTCGATCTCACCCGTGCTCCAGCCACGGTCCTGCATCAGTGGCCGAACATTGACGAGAATATGCCGATATCCATGCCCTCCGTTGCGGATGAGCCGCGTGCGAGTGCAGATATCGTGGCTGATGCAAACACGGTCGCCAAGTCCCGCATCAAACAGGCTGCGGATGGCGCGAAGACGCATCCAGTCATTTGGAAGATCGACGACGCCCATCCAGTAGTTTGACGTTTCGATGCCGAAGAAATCGTACTCGACCACGCAACGTCGCGCGAGGGCGACAACCGCATCGACATCCTCCGGATAGGTCCGGTCCATGTGACTCATCACGACACGCGCGAGATCAGCACCCTTGCGCTCCAGAACATCGCAGATCTGGCCGCAAGCGTCAGGATGGCGACCGGGATGAACGTTGATCGCGGCGCCAGTGCGCCGCTGCGCCAGCGCTGCCGCGACAAGCGCGCGCTCCTCGAAGGGCGTCATCGGCCATGACACACCGATCTCTCCGATCAGGCCGCAGCGGATATCCGTACCCCAGGCACCTTCCATCAGCTGTTCCTCAATCATGTCCGCGAGGCCTTCGGCGGACAATGCCCTGGTGTCCTCATCGACATAGGCGTCGGTGTAGAACCCTGCGCCAAGAACAATTGCGACACCCGTCCTGCGTGACAGTTCGGCAAGCCTGCCTGGATCAGGCGCAAGGCCGCCGGTCGTCAGATCAAGGATCGTATGGCCGCCAGCATCCCAAAAAGCCGCAAGATCGTGGGCGGCCACCGCCATGTCGGTCAAGACATGATGGCCGGGCACCATGGGGCGATAGTCGAGCTCATGCCGGTTTTCCAGACTGATCGGGAGATCGACTCGTGGTTCGCCGCGCCGCACCGGGTTGGTGAGATCGCACAGCACATGCTCATGCATCAGTGTCACGCCAAGGGCTTCGGGCGCAATCTGCCCCGTTACGGTCATCACTGCCGGTTGCACCATCTCGCACTCCGTTTTCGCTTGACGGATGGATACTCTGGCATACGCTATGCATACAATCGAGCTGATTGGGGAGTGCTGCCCCATGAATCTGGGAGAATGAAGATGGACGGTGAATCGCTTGAACTGTGCCTGCATGCCTCACGGCGCAGGGTTCTCGCCGGAGCGGGCATCCTTGGCGCTTCGGCCCTCTTGCCAGGCGCGGCCCGCGCACAGGCGAAGGTGTCTGCTCCGAACATCATCAAGACGAACACGCTGATGATGTCGATCAACCCGACGCTGCCACCATTGCAATTCGTGGATGATCGCGGCCAATTGCAGGGCATGCGTGTCGAGCTTGGCAACGAGGTGGCCAAAAATCTTGGCCTGACACCGGAGTATGTGCGCATCGAGTTCTCCGCCATGGTTCCCGGTCTTGCAGCCAAGCGTTGGGACATGATCAACACCGGCATCTTCTGGACGGAGGAGCGCTCGAAGCTGATGTACATGGTGCCCTACGAGCGCGCCGCGATCAGCTTCCTGGTGGCGAAGGGAAACCCGCTCAAGATCGAGAAGTGGGAAGACCTGGCCGGAAAGGCCGTGTCGGTGGAGCTGGGAGGCATCGAGGAACGCCGTACACGCGAGGTCGACGGGATGCTGAAGGCGAAGGGGCTAGCCGGCATCACCGTCCGGACGTTCAACAACTTCGCCGAATCCTTCCAGGCCCTGCGCGCCGGGCAGGTCGAGGCTGCGACCTCGATCGACGCAACCGCGATGTTCTGGCAGGGGCGCGGCGATTTCACCCGTGCGGTCGCCGGTCTTTTCCCGCAGACCGCGACGTTCGCCTTTGCCAACAAGGTGCTGGCGGAATCGGTCGTAGGCGCGCTGAACGATCTCAAGAAGTCCGGCTACTACGACCAGCTCCTCAATCGTTACGGCGTTCTGAAGATCGAAGACGACACGTTCAAGATCGACGGGCCAGGTCCTGCCTGATCTACAATTCAGGCGGAGGAGACGCCGCGAAAGCGGCTTACGCCTGTTGGAGAAAACGTGATGCGCATGTGGAACTGGGAAGGTTTTTTCAGTTATTTCATGAACCTTTACCTGCTCGAAGGCGCGCTGGTCACGCTGTTTCTCACGGTCTCGACGCTGGCACTCGGCTTCCTCTTGGGGCTGGGGGTAACGCTGCTGCGGATGTCGTCGTCGCGCGCGCTCAATCTGTTCGCGCTTGGCTACGTCTGGATCTTTCGCGGCACGCCACTCCTCGTGCAACTCATCATCATCTACACAGGCCTTCCCCAGCTTGGCCTTGTGCGGTTGTCTGTGTTCGAGTCGGCGATCATTGGCCTCGCGCTGAATGAAGCCGCCTATCTTTCGGAAATCCTGCGCGGTGGCATCCTTTCCGTTGGCCACGGCCAGAAGGATGCCGCCCGCTCGCTGGGATTGAATCGAAGACAGGCGTTCTTTCTTGTTACCGTGCCGCAGGCGCTCCGCGTTATCATTCCGCCGCTCGGCAATTCCGTGAATGGTCTGTTGAAGACCACATCCATCGCCTCGGTTATCTCGATGGAGGAATTGCTGCGTCGCGGGCAGATCCTGATGCAGCAGCGCTTCGAGGTTCTGGAGATCTTTTGTGTGGTCGCCATCCTGTATTTGCTGATGACCACCTGCTGGGATTTCCTGCAGCGCCAGATCGAGGCCCATTTCGGCAAGGCCTACGACGCTGTGAATGCCACGCAACATATGCGTGACGATCGCTAGTGAAGGGTTTAGGGACGAGTCATGTCCGCCGTGTTTGAAAACCTGGATGATGCCGGATCCGCTGATCGCCTGACGGCGGGTCAGGGCGTCAATCTGTCGAGTCTTGCCCACCGCGCCATCACAGACATGATATGTGATCGTCGGCTGAAGGGCGGCGAGGCGATCATCGAGGCACGCCTTGCGGATTTGCTGGGGATTTCGCGGACGCCGCTGCGCGAGTCATTGCAGAGGCTGGAGGGCGAGGGCCTGGTGCGCAAGGTTGCGAACCGATCCTATGTCGTGCGGCATGTGGATCTCGGCGAGTATCTGCAAAGTCTCAAGGTGCGGGAGATACTCGAAGGTGAGGCCGCTGTCCTGGCGACCGGGGCCATCCCAGGCGAGAAACTTGCCGCGACGCGCCATGAGATCCGCACGCTGCAGCAATCGACCGCCTACCACACGCAGGCGCACTGGCAGTCGGATGACAACCTTCACGGCCTCTACATTGAACATTGCGGCAATGCGGTGATGGCGGAGATGATCCGTGCGTTGCGGGTAACAACACGGCTTTTCGAGATCGCCAAACTGAAAGACCGGTTGCAGCCCGATTCCACGGAGCATCTCGCAATCCTCAAAGCACTTGAAGCCGCAGACAAGCGGGCAGCGCGCAACGCCGTGCAAACCCACTGCCGGAGCCTCAGGGAGTTTGCTCTGGCGACGCTGCGCTGACCCGGAAGAGCCGCTTCGGATTGTCGGCAATCATCGGCCGGAGCATCCCGCGCTCCAGACCGGCGGCTTCCAGCAGCAACACGAACTGCCGCAAACCTTCCGTCGGTGGTGGCAGCAGCGAGAGGCCGCAATCGCTTGAGAGGACAACTCTGTCCAAAGGCGCGGCACGGATGCGCTCGACCATATCATGCACGCCCGCTGGCTGGATTCGGTGTTTCTCGGCATCCACATGCGTCAGACCAACCGCAGTCGCATGGCTAACGAAGAAGAACGAGAACTCAAGGGATGCGCCAAGTGCTGCAAGTGTCCGGATGGTATCGATCGAACAGTGATTGGCCGGTACCAGTATCCGACCCACGCCACGCGCTTGCGCGATCTCCGCAAGCCTTATGCTCTCCGCATCGCTCAGATGGCCGAGATTCAGGACAACGTCGCTGGCAGCGACCAGATCGATGATCTCCGGCAGGGGATCAGGCAAAGGCCCCCTTTCGGGAGCGTGAAAACAACTCTCGACATAGACCGCCGATCTGCCTTCCTGCAGCGCCACATGCCGCGTGTGATGCGTCGGAAACGACACAAAGCGGGCACCTGAGCCCGGCCCGTACCCGTAGGCGAGCGCAATCCTGACCGCTTCCACCGACACGCCGCCGGCAGGCGGTTCCATGATCAGCCCACCCCAGACATCGACCCCGAGATATCCGAGTTCGCGCATGGCGAGAGCGGCAAGGCCGGAGCTGTTCGCGAAGTTGTCCATGAGGCCGAGGCCGGCCAGGCCCTCGGTGGCGGCCTCCCGCACGGCCTCGAAGACATCCAGGCGTCGTGCATTGATGTGCGGACAGGCGTGGACATGGCAGTCGACCGCGCCGGGGAGAAGGTCCATGCCTGGGGGCAACGCTCGCATGGCTTCAGTGCCTCAGGATCTTGGCCGAGAACTCTTTCAGCCGCTCGGTCCTTGGCCGCTCGAATATCTGCGGGGGTGCACCGGTCTCCACAATGCGCCCCCTGTCCATAAAGACGACACGGCTTGCCACCTCACGCACGAACGCCATCTCGTGGCTGACGACGATCATCGTCATACCATCCGCTGCAAGCTTGCGGATCGTATCGAGAACTTCCGTCACAAGCTCAGGGTCCAGCGCTGCGGTAATCTCATCGAGCAGCAGGATCGCCGGTTTCTGCGCGAGCGCTCGGGCAATCGCGACGCGCTGTTGCTGGCCACCGGAGAGCTCGTCGGGATAGGCTCCCAGCTTTTCTGCCAGGCCGACACGCGCGAGGAGTTCCTCCGCTTCCCTCACAACTTCCGCTCTTGGACGCTTCTTCACGATCTCGGGTGCCAGCGCAACGTTCCGGAGCGCCGTCATGTTCTGGAAAAGGTTGTACTGCTGGAAAACGATGGCGAAGCGGTCACGCGCTTCCCGCAGGGCGGCGCGGTTTCCGTAGCCGATGGGCTTTCCGTCAAGCGTCACGGTGCCCTTGGCGGGCTTGGTCAGGCCGATCAGGGTGCGCAACAGCGTGCTCTTGCCCGAGCCGGAAGGCCCGATCAGCGCGACCACTTCCCCGCGGTCGATAGACAGCGAAACATCGCTGAGGACCTCTTCCGCGCCGTAGTTCGCGCAAACGCCATTGAGTTCCAGAAACGCCACTGCCCTGTCCTTGAATATGTTTGATCGACTGTCTGATTCAGCTTGCACTGAACGGCTGGATTGCACAACATTGGTATACAATCTTGTCGTTTGAGGAGAGATCACATGGGTGAGGATGAGATGAGCGGGACAGGACCTTTCGGACCATCGCGCCGTGAGGCGCTCCTTGGCGCAGCCGCCGCCGCTGGCGTCGCGATGACGCATGCGGCACTGGCAAAGCCACTGGCGGATGTCATTTCCGCCAAAAAGCTCAGGGCTGGCATTAACCCGACGTTGCCGCCCTTCGGCGTCTTCAACGCGCAGAACCAGATCGACGGTTTTGACGCCGACATCGCCCGCGAGATTGCGCGGCAGATGAAGATCGAGCTTGAGATCGTGCAGGTCGGAAGTCCCGACCGCATTCCCTTCCTCCAGTCTGACCGCATTGACATCGTGCTGGGAGCTATCACCCGCACGGTCGAGCGTGCGCTGGTCATCGACTATACAATCCCGCTGCACACCCAGAGCGTGATCGTGCTGACGAAGGAATCGGGCACAACGGTGCCGATCGCAAAGCCAGGTGATCTCAACAACCCGCAAGTCAAATTGGTGCAGGTGCGCGGTACCGTAGGCATCCCCTGGATCCAGGCGAATGCGCCTCAGGCGCAAGTCACGTTGCTCGACAATTATCCCGATACATTCCGCGCACTTCAGCAGGGCCGTGCCGATGCCATGGTTGATGTGCTGGAATCCGTGGTGGTTCCCATGAAGAATGTGGCGGGCGTGCAATGGAAAGTGCTGGACGAGGTGCTGGCCAGCACTTGGGTCGGCATTGGCGTGCAAAAGGGCAACACGACGCTGAAGGACGCGCTTAACGTTGTCCTGTTCGAAATGCATCGGTCCGGATTTGTAGGCAAGACATGGGAAAAATGGTTTGGGATTCCCATGAAGACGGCGATCCCGATCAATCCGATGTTTTGACCGCAGAAGAGTGGTTGGAAGAGCGCAATGCAACTGCAGTATGGACAGGTTCTCGGCTATCTCCCGGATTTCCTGATCGGTGCGGCCATTGCCCTCGTCATTGCCCTTGTGGCTTTTGCGCTTGGCCTGCTCATCGGGCTGGCCGGCGCATCGACGCTCGCCTATGGGCCACGTCCCGCACGAGTCGTCGTACGGGGCTATGTCAGCTTCTTCACGAACACGCCACAGCTCGTCCAGATCTTCTTCCTTTTCTTCGCCTTGCCCGAGTTTGGCATCCTTCTCTCGCCGGTCCAGGCGGTTCTGATCGGCATGACGCTGAACGCTGGCGCATACCTGACGGAGATTCAGCGTGCTGGCTTCCAGTCCTTGCCGCAGGCGGAGATCGATGCCGCCGAGACACTTGGCTTTACACGGGTCCAGATGATCCGCCACGTCATCGCGCCCCACATCATCAAGGCGCTCTATCCATCACTTTCCAACCACTACATCATCATGACTCTTGGCACATCGATGGCTGCCATCTTCGGTGTTGAGGAACTGATGGCACGGGCATTGAACGCCAACGCGATCAGCTTCCGCTCCATTGAAATCTTCACGCTGACGGCCCTGATCTACATCGGACTCACCATCATCGCCTCCACGATCCTCTATTCCTGCGGCCGGGTGATGTTCCGAGTGAAGGCGAGGGCTTTCTGATGCTCGCGCTCCAACAACTGGCCGCAGAAGCGCCTCGCTTCTTCACATACTGGAACATGGTTTTCCTGGGTCAGGCGGCACTCAACACGCTGCTCGTGTCGCTGATCGGCTGCGTCATCGGGTATCTCGCGGGCTTCGCCATTGCGACGTTGCGGCTCGCAAAGGTAATGCCTTTTGCACCGCTTCGTGGCCTGTTGATCACATGGACGGAGACAATCCGGAGAGTGCCGTTCCTGGTCCTTCTCATGTGTGTCTTCTTCGGCTTCCAGCTGTCAGGCGCAAACCAGAGCCTCTTCGTCATCGCAGTGACCGCAGTCGCGCTGCGCATGTCGGCACTGGCGGCGGAGAACATCCGGGCGGGATATGAAGCCGTCCAGCCGCGCCAGTGGGAAGCGGCGGCTGCGCTCAATATTCCACCGCTTCAAGCGCTCTTCCGCATCATCCTGCCGCAGGCCTGGAAGATCATCCTTCCGCCTTCCACGATCCATACGATAAGCATGATCAAGGAGACGTCGCTCGTGTCGCAAATCGGCTTCCTCGAACTGACATTCGCCGCACGCATGCTGAATCAGCGCGGCTTCTCCGCGCTCATCTGCTTTGGGAGCATCCTGATCCTGTATTTCGTTATCTCCTGGTCCTTTTCGGCGGTCGGGCGTTACGCCGAGCGCAAACTCGTTGCCGAGGCGCGGCGGCCCGTGGGCAGGGTGTCGTGATGGCGACGGCTTTGCCGTCCGGGAGGAACGTCGACGTGACGGTGGATGGTGCGTCCATGCGCTTGCCGGAGGGAGCCATGCTTGCTTCCGCGCTCATGGTGGCTGGCCTCCGGAAACTGCGCGAAAGCCCGCGCGACAGAGCGCCGCGCGGTGCCTTCTGCTTCACGGGCGCATGCCAGGAGTGCACCATCCTCATCGATGGAACACTCCGGCAGGCCTGCATGACACCGGTGAGCGCGGGTATGGCCATAGAGCTGAGGGGCGCGTCATGACCCGCGCCTTCGATGCCATCGTGATCGGCGCTGGGCCGGCTGGCGCGGAAGCTGCGATTGCCGCTGCGATACAAGGCCGGAACATCGCCCTGATCGACGAGCAGCCAGAGGCAGGCGGGCAGATCTGGCGGGCGCCAACCAGTGGCTACGCCGGCGAAAGTGACCGCGAAGCAAAGGCCGGTCAAGCCCTGCGGCAGCGTGTTGCAGCATCAGGTGCTGGCCTTTTCTTCGGACACCGCGTCTGGTCTGCCGTGAATGGCAGCGAAGGCGCTGACCGCGCATTCCGGGTTGACGCTCTCGGGCCTGGCGGTCAAACGGTGTTCAACGCGCCTGCGCTTGTCGTAGCGACAGGCGCCCATGAACGCATCACGCCGTTTCCGGGATGGACGCTTCCAGGTGTCATCGGCCTGGCGGCGGCGACGATCCTCTTGAAAAGCCACGGCGTCATGCCGGGACGCCGCATCGTTGTCGCCGGTTGCGGACCTCTGCTCTGGGCTGTGGCGTCCGGGCTCGTGAGGAGCAAGATGCAGGTGATCGCCATTGTCGATCTTTCCCACATGGACGCATGGTTGAAGCGCGTGCCGTCCATTCTGGGCCATCCATCGCTGGCAGTGGAGGGTGCGGTCTGGATGATGAAGGCAGCTCTTGCCGGTGTGCCAATGTTTAGCGGTCATGGCATCCGCAGCGTTGAAGGCCGGGACGACCTGAACCAGGTGACGATTGGCCCGGTGGACCGCAACGGTGCACCCATATCTGGCCAAGAGCGCACGTTTGATGTCGATACGCTCATTGTCGGCCATGGCTTGACCACAGCCTCGGAGATCACCCGCATCCTCCGCGCAAAACATGTCTACAAGAGGGACCGCGGAGGTTGGGTACCCAGCGTGGACGGGTCTTACGAGACATCGATCAAGGGGCTCTTCGCTATTGGGGATGGCGCAGGTGTTCGCGGCCAACGGCTCGCCACTCTGGCAGGTCAGCGTGTTGGCGCGAAGCTGGCGGGCCGTTCCACGGATAGCGCTACACTTGACATCGCGATCACCCGAGAAGCCCGTTTCGCCAACGCCATCGGCGGCTTGATGGCGCAACGGCCCGCACAGGTGGCCGCCATTGCGCCCGACACCGTGATTTGCCGTTGCGAGGACGTGACGCGTCGTGAAATCGACGGGGCGATTGATGCCGGCGCGGATGAGATCAACCAGCTGAAGCATTTCACCCGCTGCGGCATGGGCCCCTGCCAAGGCCGCTATTGCGCGGATGCCGCGGAGGAATTGATGGCGCAAAGGCTGGGGCGACCGCGTGAGGACATCGGCCAATGGACTGGCCGCCCGCCGCTGCGTCCTGTCCTGCTGGGCGAGCTGATCGGCGACTTCAGCTACGACGACATCCCGATCCCGGAGCCCGCGCCCCTATGAGCCGCATCTTCGACCTCGCGGTGATTGGAGGCGGCATCCATGGCTGCACGGCGGCGCTCTTTGCGGCGCGTGGCGGCATGTCGGTTGCGCTCGTAGAGCGCGGTGCGCTCTGCCGGGAGGCGTCAGGCGTCAACGCTGGTACACTGACCATGCAGATGACGCGCGTGGCGCTTATCCCCTATGCACTCGCGGCCCACGCCATGTGGGCTGACGCAAAAAGCTGGCTTGGCCATGACGTCGGTGTCGTGATTTGCGATGGGCTCTCGCTGGCCTTCACCGAGCGTGAGGAAGAGCTGCTGAGCTTGCGTGCAAGAAAACGCCGCGAGGCTGGCGCACCGATCACTCTGATCGGCAGGCAATCGGCGCGGGAAGTGGAGCCAGGCCTTGGCGAAGGCATCCGCCTCGCAGGCCATTGCAAGGTCGACGGCTACGCCAACGCCTATCTCACGGGGTTGGCTTACCGCCGGGCTTTGGTTGAGGCAGGCGTCACGCTGTTTGAGCACACGGAGGCGACAGGAATTGACCAAGGCGGCGGATACACCGTTACCACACGCGGCGGGGCGATCCGCTGCAGGCGGCTCCTGATCGCCGGTGGCGTGTGGATCGAACCGATGCTCGGCTGGCTGGGCTTGCATCTGCCGATCAAGGTGCTGGTGAACCAGCTGGCTGTCACGGAGCGGCAGCGGCCCGTCATGCGCACCGTCGTCGGCATTGCCAGCGGGCTCTTGTCGCTCAAGCAGTATCCGCATGGCACGACGGTGATCGGCGGTGGCTGGCAAGGCGTCGGTGGCCGCGAGCAGGGAGGCGTTGCGCTTCTGCCCGACAGGCTGATCGGCAACATCCGCCTCGCGTGCCACGCGATCCCGGCGCTGAAGGAGGCGCGGCTGGCTCGCGCCTGGGCCGGGCTTGAAGCCGAAACCGCCGATGCAATGCCAGCCGTCGGGCCGATCCCCGGCCATCAGGATGCTTTTGTCTGTGGCAGTGTCCATTCCGGCTACACCAGCGGAATATACATCGCCAGGCTGCTCGCTGACCGCATCCTTGGCCGGGAACCGGCGATGTCGCTGTTTCCGATTGACCGGCTCTTGCCAAAGCCCGCGAGGGCCGCGTGATGAGCGATATCTTGAAGCGCCTCTACGGCATGCAGGCTGCAACGATCGTGCCGATGACGGATGATTTCCAGATCGACGAGATGGCGCTTGCAAGGCACATTACGGACGTCGCAGGGACACATGGCATTCACGGGCTGCTTGTCAACGGACATGCAGGCGAGAATTTCGTGCTGACCACGGAAGAAAAGCGCCGTGTCGTCGAGATTGCACGTGCATCGGCACCAAAGGGCTTCCTGATCTGTGCGGGCGTCAACGCAGAATCGAGCCTTCAGGCAGCACATGATGCGCGGCTGGCTGAGGTAGCTGGGGCGGATGTCCTGCTTGTTTTTCCACCCAACGCCTTCGCTCTTTCACATGACCGCAAGGCGCCAGTCATTCACCAGCGCCATGTGCGCGATGCCACCACGCTGCCGCTGCTGCTCTATGGTGCTCCCGTCGGCGCGGGTGCCATGGCCTATGACCACGAGACACTGAGTTTGCTGGCGGCGGAACCGCGCGTCGTCGGCATCAAGGACGGAAGCTGGGAGGTTGCGGCCTATGAGGCCAACCTCCGGCTGCTCAAGGAGTTGCGGGAGGACTTCGTCGTGCTGGGCTCCGGCGACGAGCATCTGCTGACGAGCTACATCATCGGAAGCGCGGGCAGCCAGGTCAGCCTAGCCGCCGTGGCGCCGCGCCTTTGCGCGGATTTCTACGCCGCCGCGAGCATCGGCGACTGGACCGAGGCACGGAGATTGCATGACCGGATCTACCCTCTGGCAATCGCGATCTACCGCGATCCGCCGGGCGGACGCGCCACCGCGCGGCTGAAAGCCTGTCTGACGTTGCTTGGCAAGCTGCGCGCACCGATCATACGCCCGCCGCAACCGCCAGTATCGGAAACAGAGTACGCCAGCCTCAGGACTGCCCTCGTGGTTGCCGGATTGAAACCTATCGCCTGAAGGGGTGCCGCCATGACTTTTGATACAATCATCCGGGGTGGAACCATCGCCACCGCCGCCGACACGTTCAAGGCCGATGTCGGCATCACCGGCGGCAAGATTGCGGCTCTCGCGAAAGGGCTCAAGGGCGCACGGAAGGTGATCGATGCAAGGGGCAAATACGTGCTGCCCGGTGGCATCGACAGCCATGTGCATATCGCGCAGCCCTCAGGGCCCGGCATCGTCATGGCGGATGATTTCGGGAGTGCCACGCGCTCCGCGGCATTCGGCGGCAACACGACGATCCTGCCATTCTGCCTGCAGGAAAGCGGCACGCCGCTGCGTCAGACCGTCAATGCCTATCACAGGCTTGCGGAAGGAAACTGCCATGTGGATGTGTCGTTTCACCTCATCATCTCGAATCCATCCGAACAGGTGCTGGGGCAGGAACTGCCGGCGCTCGTGAAGGACGGCTACACCTCCTTCAAGGTCTTCATGACCTATGACGGACTGGCGCTCACCGATCTCCAGATCCTGGAGACCATGGCGGTGGCCAAGGAGACCGGCGCGTTGATGATGATCCACGCAGAGAACTACGACATGATCCGCTTCCTGACCGCGAAGCTGGAAAAAGAAGGCGCGACAAAACCGTTCTTCCATGCGAAGTCGCGGCCAATCCCGGTGGAGCGTGAAGCGACCCACAGGGCCATTACCCTTGCCGAACTCTCCGAAGTTCCGCTTGTTGTGGTCCATGTCTCCAACCGCGAGGCCATGGAAGAAATCCGGCGTGCGCAGGCCAAGGGCCTCAAGATCAAAGCCGAGACCTGCCCGCAATATCTCGTTCTCACAGAGGATGATCTGAAAGGTCTCAACATGGAGGGAGCGAAGTACGTCTGCTCGCCGCCACCACGTGACAAGGCAAGCCAGATCGCCTGCTGGGAGGGTTTGCAGACAGGCATCTTCACGCTTTTCTCATCCGACCATTGCCCGTTCCGCTACGACGACGCGCAGGGAAAGCTCGCGCCAAAAGGCAAGACCAGCTTTCGCTGGGTACCAAACGGGATCCCCGGCGTTGCCGCGCGAGCACCAATCCTGTTCTCGGAAGG
>CAXTUM010000004.1:0-17123 GCA_964247205.1 uncultured Beijerinckiaceae bacterium | reverse complement strand
AGGGCGCTTCTTCGCTTTCACACAGCCGCCTGGAGCCGCGAGCTACATGAAGACGCATCTGGGGCGCACCGTCCGGTTCGATACGGCCAAGATCCATCAGGGGCTGGGGCTGAAGTATCGAGATATCCGCGCGACCATTGCAGACACGGTAGCTGATCTGAGGGACTGGAAGCATCTGAGCTGAGATCAGGGCTAGATAGAGCTGCCTTCGAGGATATCCTTTCATTTCCCTTGAGTCTTGTATAAGACATAAGACTTGGTCTAAGAGGCTTTATCCTAACCCCCGGCTGCCCGCTTTGCGGGCTCATCCAGATTTCATGGCAACGGTCCTTTCCATCGGTATCGCAGTTCTGGACTACGTGTTTCAGGTTGAAACCATGCCTGTGCGCGCGGAAAAGTATCGCGCGCAGCGCATGGCGACGGTCGGCGGAGGCATTGCGGCGAATGCCTCGGTGGCGGTGGCGCGGCAGGGCGGCACAAGTTTTCTGGTCACGCGTCTGGGCGACGACGCTCTGGCCCGCACGATACTGGATGAAATTGCTGCGGAAGGCGTGGACATCAGTCTCTCCCGGCGTTTCGAGGGCAAGAAATCCCCTTTGTCCTGCATCCTCGTGGATAATCGCGGAGAACGCATGATCGTGAGCTACAGCGACACCGGCATATCCGAAACGACGGAATGGCTGCCCAAAACGCTGCCGTCAGGGGTTGATGCCGTGCTCGGCGATACACGCTGGGAAGCAGGTTCGCGTCATATGTTCGATCTGGCCAGCAAGGCTGGGACCATTGCAGTGCTGGATGCCGACCGAAAGCCCGCTGACGACGGAATCATCGGGATCTGCACCCATGCGGCCTTATCCGCGCAGGCCTGTCTGGAAATCACGTGTGAAAAAGACCCCGCCAAAGGCGTGGCCGTGCTGCGCCAGCGCTTCAGCAATTGGCTTGCTGTCACGGATGGTGAAAACGGAGTCTTCTGGACCGAAGGTGATGCCATCCGTCACACACCGGCCTTCAAGGTTGATGTCGTGGATACGCTGGGCGCAGGCGACACCTGGCACGGGGCCTTTGTGCTGGGCCTCGCAGAGGGCATGGGCGAAGCGGCTGCCGTCCGCTATGCTAGCGCCGTCGCTGCTTTGAAATGCACCCGCTTCGGCGGGCGATCCGGCATTCCGGACCGGAATGAAGTCGAACGCTTTCTCGAGGGAAATACCTGATGGCCAAATCTGCCGCAAGCAAGACCACTGCAAGCGAACCCACCAATGGCCTCTCAGCCGGAAAACTCTGGGGCATGCGCCGCATGGCGGATGAGAACGGGCTGTTCAAGATGACAGCGGTGGACCAGCGTCCCCCGATCAAGAATCCCATCCGTGAGAAGCGCGGCACGGCGGAAGCGCCGTATGAGGACGTGGCCGGATTCAAGCTGATGCTGGTGGAGGAGTTGCAGAAGGAAAGCTCCGCCATGCTGCTGGACCCGCATTTTGCGCTCCCCAGGGGCCTCAGCGTGCTCTCGCCGACAAAGGGGCTGATCGTGACGCTGGAGGATTCGATCTTCGCAGAGACCAAGGGCGGCCGGCTTTCCGCCGAGATCGACCACTGGTCGGTCGAGAAGATCAAGCGTTCGGGCGGCGATGCCGTGAAGGTGCTGGCCTGGTATCGGCCGGATGCCAGCCCGTCCGTGCGGATGAAGCAGAAGGATTTCGCGGAGCGCATCGGCGCGGCCTGTGCGAAATACGATATTCCGTATCTGTTCGAATTGCTGGTGTATCCGCTGGCGGGCGAAGCGAACCAGACCAAGGATTACATCGAGATGAGCGCCAAGCACTCGGATCATGTGCTGGAAAGCGTGCGCGCTTTTTCGCCGGCTAACTTTGGCATTGACATCTTCAAGCTGGAAAGTCCCCTGCCCGCCAAGGATGTGCCTGGACTCAAGGGTGAAGGCGCGGACAAGGTGCAGAAACTGTTCAAGGAAATGGGCAAGCTCGCAGGCCGCCCCTGGGTCATGCTGTCAGCCGGCGCGGGCATGGCCGAGTTCCGTAATGTGATGGAACATGCCTATGCAGCAGGTGCCAGCGGCTATCTCGCGGGACGCGCGATCTGGCTGAAGCCCTTCCAGCATTTCCCCGACTGGGATGCGATCCGCGCGGGTTTGCGGAAGGAAAGCGTGCCCTACATGCGCGATCTGAATGCGCTGACGGACGCCCATGCGACGCCGTGGCACAAGCACCCGCTGTTTGGCGGTCACGTCACGGTGCCGCATGACGATGCGACATTCCGCAACCATTACAGAGGTTTTGGCAAGTGACTGGCATGAGGCTGGGTGTTCTGGCGCTGGCGCGGCCTACATTCGACGTGCCCTATGCAGAGGAAATGGCGGCGAAGGCTTTCGCTCGTCTTGACGAGAGCGGTGTCACCACCGTCGGCCCCCGCGAGCTGCTGTTTGATGCCGACGCCGCGCGACAGGCTGTTGCGGCATTTCAAGGTGAGAAACTTGATGGCCTGCTGCTGCTGCAGGTGACCTTCACTGATGCATCAATGACGCTGGAACTGGCGCGCTCCATTCCCGCCCCCCTCGCCATCTGGGCCTTCCCCGAGCCCCGCAGCGGCGGCAGGTTGCGGCTGAACTCGTTCTGCGGGCTCAATCTGGCGGGTCATGCGCTGGGCCGCGCCGGCCTGGATTATGCGTATCTCTATCAGTCGCCGGACCAGAGATTGCCTTCTGTTTCACTTAACGACTGGGCAAAGAAGCTTATTTCATTAGACGGCAAATCAATTATCTCTACGGCAACTGACATGCTCACGGCGAAGCAGGTGATTGCGGGTCTCAAGGGCCGCAGAATCGGCCTGATCGGCGAGCACCCGGCCGGGTTCGACACCTGCCGTTTCGACGACGGCGAACTGGATTCACTCACAGGCATCAGTATCGACCGCATCGCGCTTGGTGATCTGTTTGCGCGGGCTGCTGCCACCTCGGTTGATGCGGCGGCGGCGCGGCGGGAGGATGTCGAGGATCTCAAGGGCATTGATGCGGTTGATCAGGCGCAGTTGTCAAAGTCGCTCACGCTGTTTGAGGGCCTGTCTTCTCTCAAGACCGAAAAAGGCCTCTCAGCCTTTGCAGTGCGCTGCTGGCCCGAGATGTTCACCGAATACGGCTGCGCCATTTGCGGGCCCATGGGCATGATGAATGGCGCCGGTGTTCCTGCGGCTTGCGAGGCGGATGTCTATGGAGCAGTGACTGCGCTGATGATGCAGGAAATCGCGGGTGAGCCATCATGGCTCGTCGATATCGTGGATATGGATGCCAGCGACAACACATCGGTGTTCTGGCATTGCGGCTCCGCGCCACTCTCCATGCGCGATCCGGCTTATGAAGCGGAGGCGCAGATCCATTCCAACCGGAAAATGCCGCTTCTCTACCAGTTTCCGCTGAAACCCGGGCGCATTACCATTGCCCGGCTCAGCAAGGCCAACAATGATCCGCATCTGATGATTGCGGGCGGCGAGGTGATCCGAAGGGACATCAGCTTTACCGGCACCAGCGGTGTCGTGAGGCTGGATACCTCTGCCGGGGCCGCCATGAACGGCCTGATCGGCGGCGCTTACGAACACCATGTCGCCATGGTCTACGGCGATCACAGCGGTGCCATGGTTGCGCTGGGTCAGGCACTTGGTCTCCCCGTGCGGATGCTGGGTTGAAGAGGATACGATGACAAAGCTGCGCTATGGCCTGATCGGGGCCGGAATGATGGGCCGCGAACACGTGCGCAATCTGGCGCTGGTGAAGGGTGCAGTCGTCACCGCGATTTCCGATCCCGATGTCGGCTCCCGCAACGAGAGCGCCAGAGCGGTCCAGGGCGTGATGGGCAAACCGCCCGCGATCTTCAAGAATCATCGTGACCTTCTGGACAAGGGCGAGGTCGATGCGCTGGTGATTGCCAGCCCCAACGACACGCACAAGGAAGTCCTGAAGGACATCTTTGCGTCGAAGCATGCGCTCCCTGTACTTGTAGAGAAGCCAATTTGTACGTCGGCTAAAGATTGTACCTGGCTTGGCAAGGCCGGAGCGGCGCACAAGGCTCCGATCTGGGTGGCGATGGAGTACCGCTACATGCCTCCCGTGCAGGAATTGCTCGGCGCCATCCGCAAGGGGAAGGTTGGCGCGCTGCAAATGCTGGCAATTCGTGAGCACCGCTTTCCGTTCCTGCCCAAGGTGGGCGACTGGAATCGCTTCTCCAGCCGCACCGGCGGAACCTTGGTGGAGAAATGCTGCCATTTCTTTGATCTCATGCGGCTGATCATGCAGGATGAACCCATCCGGGTGTTTGCCTCGGGCGGGATGGATGTGAACCATCAGGACGAACGCTATGGTGGCCAGAAGCCCGATATTCTGGACAATGCCTATGTGATTGTCGATTTCAAATCGGGCAAACGCGCCTCGCTTGATCTCTGCATGTTCGCGGAAGGCTCCTATTGGCAGGAAACGATCTGCGCCACAGGCAGCACGGGACGGGCGGAAATCTTCATTCCGGGTCCGGCGCGCTTCTGGCCGGGCGGCGAGGAGCGGCATTCCGAGATAGAGATCAGCGCGCGCAAGCCCAAGGGGCCAAAGCGGCGGGCGGTCCCGGTGGATGAAACAATCCTGAAGGCTGGAGATCACCACGGTTCAACCTATTATCAGCACCTTGGCTTCAACAAGGCGGTGCTGAAAGGCACTCCCGTGGAAGTGACTCTGGATGACGGCCTTAAATCTGTCATGATCGGGCTGGCGGCGGAGCAATCGGTCAGGACAGGCAAGGCCGTGGCGCTGTCACTCTGAAAGGATTATATCATGCTCCCTTTGTCGGCTAATATATCTTTCATGTTTATGGAGCGGCCGTTTCTGGAACGCATAGGCGCTGCGGCAAAAGCGGGCTTTCCTGCCGTTGAATGCCACTTTCCGTACGACCATCCAATACCAGCGATTCGCAGTGCATTGAAAAAGGCGGGTATCCGCCTCACCGGCATCAACACAGCACCGGGTGATCTGGCGGCGGGTGACTGGGGCCTTGCCTGCGATCCCAAGAAGCGCACCGCCTTCCGCACCGACGTTAAGCAGGCATTGCGATACGCCAAGGCGCTGGATATCCCGACAATCCATGTGATGGCGGGCATGGTTGAGGATGCCGACCGCAAGAAGGCGCGGCGGGCCTATATGGCCAACATGGCCTGGGCGGCGGAGCAGGCTGCGGCGGCGGGAAAAACCATCGTCAGCGAACCACTGAACACGCGGGACAAGCCGGGCTATTTCATCAGCCGCTCCGACGAGGTGGCGGCCATGATCCGCGAAATCGGCCATCCCAGCCTCAAGCTGATGTTCGATATCTATCACGTGCAGATCATGGAAGGCGACGTGACGAAGCGGCTGGAGCGGCATTTCGATGTCATCGGCCATGTCCAGATCGCCGCAGTTCCGTCCCGCAACGAGCCAGACGAGGGCGAGGTCAGTTATGCCCACATCTTAGCCACACTGCGGCGGCTGGGATACAAAGGCTATGTGGGCTGCGAATACAAGCCGCGCGGCAAGACCGAGGATGGATTGGCCTGGATGAAGACGCTGGGCTGATCAGCCCGCATCCGAGGATGCCGCTTTCGCAGCCTCGATCTGGCGCATGATCGAGGCCAGATCACGCGCATCATCGACAGCCTGCTCATCCAGCCCGTCGATCATGCCAAGCCTGTCCGCTTCGCTGCGATGCTGGTTCAGTTTCCACACCCCGGCAATTGATGCCACGGGAATGCGCAGACCCACGATGCCGCGCGCAAGAGCCGCGATGAAGCCTTCTGGCGCGTCATCCACGGACCACGGCATGGGCTGGCCATGCTCCTGCTCATCCGAGAGCTCGCGCACATGCTGCAACAGCGTCGGCATATCCATCTGCGTGGCCAGCCCCCGGGCGTGGATCGAAACGTAGCTCCAGGTCGGGACAACCTTGCCATGCTCCTTCTTGGCCGGGTACCAGCCGGGGCGGACATAGGCCTGTGGCCCCTGAAAGACCACAAGCACCTGTCGGGGCTGCGCCATCAATTTCCAGATCGGGTTGGCGCGGGCCACATGGCATTCCAGAAGAGTCTCGTCGCCGGTCTTGAGCACGAAGGGGATATGCGCAGCCTGCGGCGCACCCGTATCATCGGCCACGACAAATGTGCCCAATCGGATATTGCGCATCGCCTTGTGCAGGACATCAATGCGGTCTTCCTTCGCCTCGGTACGGGAGTACATCAGCTGACCCGCCCGGTTTCATGTGCAAAATCCCAGTACAGCTTGCGTGCCTTGGCTGCCATCGGCCCGGGCTGCAGCATGCGGTCATCAATCTTCAGCACCGGCATGACCTTGGCGTAATTGCCCGACGTGAATATCTCGTCGGCCTGTTCGAAATCGGCATAGCTCAGCGTTGCCTCCTGAACCTCCACCCCGTCTTCGCGCAGGAGCTTGATCACACGCTGCCGCGTGATGCCGTTGAGGAACGTGCCATTGGGAAAAGGCGTCTTCACAACGCCATCCTTGGCCATAAAGATATTGGCTGTCGCTGTCTCAGCGACATTGCCAAGAGCGTCACAGACCAGCGCATTGTCGAAACCGCGCGCACGGGCATCGCGCAGTACGCGGGCATTGTTGGGATAAAGGCACCCGGCCTTGGCGTCGGTCGGCATGGATTCCAGCGTTGGACGACGATACTTCGTGGAGGTCACGCTGAAGCCGCCCGGCACCGGCATCGGGGCCTCGAACAGACAGAGTGCGAAACCGATGTCATCGGGATCCGGAATGATGGTCGAACCGCCCTCCCCTTCGCCCCAGTACATCGGCTTGATGTAAAGCGCCTTGTCCGGCCCGAATTTCTTCTGGCCCTGCTTCACTAGGTCAAGAGTACCATCCAGCGTCATCGTCGGGTTCAGCCCGATCGTCGACGCCGAGCGGTTGACGCGGGCGCAGTGGAGACCAAGATCAGGCGCTGTACCCTCGAAAATGCGTGCTCCGTCGAACACAGTGGAGGCGAGCCATGCACCATGCGAGCGAGCGCCCATGATCGGCGCATTGCCTTCGTGCCACTGGCCTTCGAAAAAGGTCCATGTCTCCGACCATTTGGCCATCAGTAACTCCCGGTTCTGCTGCTTCATACGAAGGCCAGCGCGGCAAAAGGTCAACACCGCTGGCGATGATGCTTTCTCATCCGGTCCATCACTTTTGCCGATTGATGGATGGACGATCCTTGCGGCTTGGGGCAGCGTGCACACCACAAGGAACCAGACCATGCCGATCCGCGCCTATGCTTTTGACGCCTATGGAACACTCTTCGATGTCCATTCCGCCATCGGCAGGCATCGCGCAGCCATTGGCGAGGACGCGGATGCGTTGTCTGTTCTGTGGCGATCCAAGCAGCTTGAATATTCCTGGACCCGCACGCTCATGGGGCGATATCAGGATTTCTGGACACTCACGCAGGACGCGCTGGATTTTGCGCTCGCCCGGTTTCCGGTCGTGGACAAGTCCGTCCGCCCGAAGCTGCTTGATGCCTACTGGCGTCTTGATGCCTATCCCGATGTGCTGCCCGCACTGACAAAATTGCGGCTTATGGGCCACCAGATCGCCATTTTCACCAATGGCACGCAGGAGATGGCGGAAGCCGCCGCCAGTGCATCCGCTGTTCTGCCCTTTGTCGACATGGTTGTTTCGGTCGATCGAGTGAAACAGTTCAAGACCACGCCTGCGGTCTATCAGAACCTCTGCGACCGGATGGACATGAAAACGAAGGACATCTGCCTCGTCTCGTCCAACCGCTGGGATATCGCGGGCGGGGCGGTGTTCGGCCTCCGCACGATCTGGGTCAACCGCACCGGGATGCCGGACGAGTATTTCGATGCACAGCCTGACCGGGATGTGAAGAGTCTGGCGGAGATCGGATGACCGTTGAGATCACTCCGCCAAAGCCGCCAGAATCCGCGCCCAACTTCTTGTCCCCTTGTGGAATGAGGACAGGTCGTATTTCTCGTTCGGCGAATGCACGCGGTCGTCATCCAGTCCGAAGCCGACAAGCAGCGAATCCATCCCCAGCGTCCGCTTGAAGTCCCCCACAATGGGGATGGAGCCGCCGGAGCCGATCATGGCGGGGGCCTTGCCCCATTCCTGCTTCAGCGCGGCTTCAGCGGCCTTGAGAGCGGGACTATCCCATGGCAGCTGGATGGCGCGGCTGCCCTTGTAGCCGATGAAATCCGCTGAGCAATCCTTCGGCAGCTGCGCCTTCACGTAAGCGCGGAAGGCCTTCTGGATCGCGACAGGGTCCTGCTCGCCCACCAGCCGGAACGAGACCTTGCAGCGCGCCTCGCCTGCGATCACGGTCTTGGTGCCTTCGCCAGTATAGCCGCTCCAGATGCCGTTCACGTCGCAGGTCGGGCGTGTTGAGGTCTGCTCGATGATCATGCGGCCCTTCTCGCCGACAGAATGCTTGAGGCCGACGGTCCCCAGAAAGTTCTTCTCGGTCAGGCCAAGGCCAGCGAGCGTCGCTTTCACCTTCGACGGCAGGTTCTTCACGCCGTCGTAGAAGCCGGGAATCGCGATCTTGCCATTGGGCTTGTGCAGCGATGCGATAATGCGCGCCAGCACGTGGATCGGGTTGGCTGCTGCACCGCCGAACAGGCCGGAATGCAGATCGCGGTCGGCACAGCGGATGATGATTTCCTCATAGAGCAAGCCGCGCAGCGATGTGGTGATCGCGGGCGTCCTGCGGTCCCACATGCCGGTGTCGCAGACGAGCGCCAGATCGGCTTTCAGTTCCTTCGCGTTCGCCTTGACGAATGCCGGCAGATTCACAGAGCCATTCTCCTCCTCGCCCTCTATCATGGCAGTGATGCCGACGGGCAAGGATCCGGTCACGGCCTTCCAGGCGCGGCAGGCCTCCAGGAAGGTCATGACCTGTCCCTTGTCGTCGCAGGCGCCGCGCGCCATGATCACCTTGCGGCCCTTGCTGATCTCGACGAGGCGCGGCTCGAACGGCGGTGTTTCCCAGAGATCCAGCGGATCGACGGGCTGCACATCGTAATGCCCGTAGAACAGCACATGGGGCTTGCCCTTGGCGGCCTTCGCATGGCCGACGACCACGGGATGACCGGGCGTGGGGCGGACAGAGGTATCAAAGCCCAGCGAGGTCAGATCCTTCTTCAGCCAGTCCGCCGCCTTGGCGCAATCCGCTTTCCATTTCGAATCGGTCGAGATCGACGGGATTTTCAGGAACTCGAACAGGCGGTCGAGGCTGGCATCGAGCTGTTTGTCGATCTGGGCGAGGACTGCTGGGAGCTGTGCGGACATGGGTGCAATCTTGTCATGGCGGGGGCAAACAGACTGGCGCAGTCGCGATCAACCTGCAAGTCTCGAAGCGACTTCCTTCTCCCGCTTGCGGGAGAAGGTGCCCCGAAGGGGCGGATGAGGGCTTGTTGTGAATGCCCTCACCCGTCTCGGCTTCGCCTCGCCCCCCTCTCCCGCGAGCGGGAGAGGGAAACAAACACAGCATCACCCGTTGAGATGGCACGCCGACCAATGCCGCGGCGCCATCTCCTTCAGCGCAGGCCGCTCCGCCTTGCAGCGCTCCATGGCGCTCGGGCAGCGCGGATGGAAATGACATCCCATCGGCGGATTGATGGGCGAGGGAATCTCGCCCTTGATCAGCGCGAATGTCTTCTTGCGCGACTCGAGTGTCGGCACGTTGGCGAGCAACGCCTGCGTGTAGGGGTGGTTGGGGCGGGCGAAAAGCTCTTCCGTCTTCGCCGTCTCCACCACGCGGCCCAGATACATGATCACGACGCGGTCAGAGATATGCTGCACCACGCCGAGATCGTGGCTTATAAACAGATAGGTGAGATTGAGCCGCTGGCGCAGTTCCATAAACAGGTTCAGCACCTGAGCCTGAATGGACACATCGAGCGCCGCCACGCTTTCATCGCAGACCAGAAACTCCGGCTTCACGGCAAGTGCTCGCGCGATGCCGATGCGGGCGCGCTGACCGCCGGAAAACTGGTGTGCATAGCGGCGCTTGTATGTCGGATCGAGGCCGACCTGCGTCAGCATCTGGTCGACATAGTCTTCCTTCTCCGCCTTCGTGGTCAGGCCATGCACAACCGGCGCCTCGCCCACGATATCGGCCACGCGCAAACGCGGATTGAGCGACGACATCGGGTCCTGAAAGATCATCTGGATCGCCAGCGTCTGCGCCTTCCGCTCGGCCGTAGTGAGCGACGCAACATCCTTGTCCTTCCAGCGCATGGCGCCATTGGACGGCGCATGGATGCCTGCGACCACACGGCCCAAAGTTGATTTGCCGCAGCCGGACTCACCCACGAGACCGACGACCTCGCCACGCGCAATGGCGAGATCAACACCGTCCACCGCATGCACCGTGATCTCGCGGTTGCTCGCACCAACCATGTTGGCGAGTTTGGCAGCCGCATCGAGCGGTTTGGTGAAGCGCTTCGAGATATTGGCGAGGGAGAGGATTGGCGTGGGGGCACTCATGCTGCTTTCTCCGCAGTGTTGAGCGGATGCCAGCAGCGCGCCATGCGGCTGTCCGGATAATCCTTCGCGGCGGGCTCCTCGCAACAAACATCGGTCTGGAAGGTGCAGCGCGGGCGAAACGCACAGCCCTCGGGCAGGCGGGCCAGCGACGGAGCGGAGCCCGGTATCTGACGCAGCGGCTCACCGCGCTTGCCGCGTGAGGGAACCGAGCCCAGCAGGCCAAAGGTATAGGGATGGATCGGATGATCCAGCACATCGTCGATGCGGCCACTCTCGACGATGCGGCCAGCATACATCACGGCGAGACGATCCGCGAGACCAGCCACCACGGTGAGATCATGGGTCACCCAGATCAGCGCCGTGCCTGTCTCGGCGCACAGCTTCTGCATCTCGGCCAGAATCTGGCTCTGGATCGTCACATCAAGAGCTGTTGTCGGCTCATCGCAGACGATCAGCGCCGGCTTGTTGAGCAGTGCGATGGCGATGGCGACACGCTGGCGCATGCCGCCGGAGAACTGGTGCGGATAGGCCGACAGCCGCTCCTCCGGCGAGGGTATGCCAACCTTGCCCAGCGCATCGCGGGCTCGGGTGCGGGCCTCCTGCTTTGACACCTGCTCATGCGCGAGCACCGCTTCCATCATCTGCGTGTCGATGCGCAGAACAGGGTTCAGCGTCATCATCGGGTCCTGGAAGATCATGGCGACCTCCCGGCCACGGAAGGTCCGCATCTGGTCCTCGGGCAGGCCGACGAGTTCCCGGCCGTTGAGCTTGATCGAGCCTTCCACGATACGGCCCGGTGCATCGACAAGGCCCATGATCGAGAAACCGGTGACGGTCTTGCCCGAGCCTGATTCACCCACAAGGCCCATGACCTCACCGCGGTTCACATCGAAGGAAATGCCATCAACGGATTTCACCACACCCGCGCGGGTGAAGAAATGCGTCTTGAGGTTCGAGACGGAGAGGACAGGGGTCATTGTTGAAACCTCGACTGGCGCGCTGCCCTCATCCGACCCTTCGGGCCACCTTCTCCCGCAAGCGGGAGAAGGAAAGGGCTGCGGTACGTCCGATTCCCTTCTCCCGTTTGCGGGAGAAGGTGGCCAAGCGAAGCGGAGGCCGGATGAGGGCAAGCGAAACGCATTACTTCTCCAGCCGGGGATTCAACACGTCCCGCAAGCGATCGCCCACCAGATTGATCGCCACAATCGTCAGCAGCAGCGCTATGCCGGGGAACGTCGAGATCCAGTATTTACCGGACAGCAGATACTGGAAACCGTTAGCGATAAGCACGCCCAGCGACGGTTCGGTCTGCGGCAGGCCGACGCCAAGAAACGACAGCGTTGCTTCCAGCGCGATCGCGTGCGCGGTCTGCACCGTGGCGATGACGATGACCGGCGCGATGACATTGGGCAGGATGTGCCGGAAGATGATGCGCGCGTTCGACAGCCCCAGTGACAACGCCGCCTCGACGTATTCCTTGCGCCGCTCCACCAGCGCCGAGCCGCGCACCGTGCGGGCGTAATAGGCCCATTGCACGATCACGAGGGCGAAGATGATCTTGTCGACGCCCTTGCCGAGCATGGCGACCAGAATGAGCGCGACAAGCACCGTGGGCAGAGACAGCTGCAGATCGACGATGCGCATGATGATGCTATCGACCCGCCCGCCCGCGTAAGCCGCGATCAGACCCACCGACATGCCGACGGTGGCGGCAATGATGCCGGAAATGAGACCGACCATCAGCGAGATGCGAAGGCCGTAGAGAATGCCCGACAGGAGGTCACGCCCAACACCGTCCGATCCCAGCCACATCCGGAAACCATCACCCGCCATTTCGCCCGGCGGCTGCTTTGAATCCATCAGATCGACCTTGCCGAGATCATAGGGGTTTTGTGGCGAAATCCAGGGTGCCAGCAGCGCCAGCGTGACAACAATGGCCAGCAAAACCAACCCAAAGACCGCAACCTTGTCCTCCAGGAACTGACTGACGAAGCGGCGGAAGGGTGTTTCCTCGCGGATCGCCACAGTCGGAGGCAACGCAAATTTTTGTGCGAGATCAGTCATGGAGTTGTCCTCATGCCTTGGCCTCAGACAGCCGCACACGCGGATCGAGCAGTGAATAGAGGATATCGACCAGCAGGTTGATGGTGACAAACAGCACCACGACCACGATCACGTAAGCGACGATCACCGGCCTATCCAGCCGCTGGATCGCCTCCAGCAGCAGCTTGCCCATGCCGGGCCAGGCGAAGATTGTCTCCGTCACCACCGAGAACGCGACCAGCGAACCAAACTCGAGACCCAGTACCGTGACAATGGGAATGAGGATATTCTTGAGAATATGCACACCGATGATGCGGTTCTGCGACAGGCCCTTGGCGCGGGCGAATTTCACATAGTCCATCAATGCAGCTTCGCGTGCTCCGGCACGGGCAAGGCGGATCACAAGGCTGATCTTCAGCAAAGCCAGATTGAGCGCAGGCAGCAGGATGTGACTCCAACCGTTCAGTGTCAGCAGCGAAGTCTGCCAACCCAAAAGGCTTGCGGTCTCACCGCGCCCGGTCGCAGGCAACCAGCCCAGCATCACGGCGAAGACGAGGATCATCATCAGGCCAACCCAGAACGTGGGCAGCGAGAAGCCGAGGATCGACACTGCCATGATGCCGCGCGACAACCGGGAATCCGGCTTCAGTCCTGCATAGAGACCCAGTGGAATGCCGATGAAAACCGCCAGCACCAGCGCCACAAAGGCAAGCTCCAGCGTCGCAGGCATGCGCGAGAGAATGAGCTGGATCGCGGGTTCACCGTGGACGAAGGAGCGCCCCATGTCGCCGGAGAGTGCGCCCTTCAGGAAAATCCAGAACTGCTCGTAGATCGGCCGGTCAAGGCCAAGGCCGCGGCGGGTTTCCTCGATCTGGTCCTGCGTCATATCTGGCGAGACAAGGATATAGGTCGGATCGCCCACGACGTTGACGCCGAAAAAGACAATGACGATCATCGCGAGGATCACGCCCGCGGATTGCGCCAGTCTTCGGAGGATGAATGCGGTCATCAATGAGCCAGACAAGTGTTGTTGCGTTTTCCCTCTCCCGCTTGCGGGAGAGGGTGGCGGAGCAAAGCGACGCCGGGTGAGGGCAAGCCAGCGAGGGCAAGAGCAAGAGCCCTCATCCGGCCTTTCAGGCCACCTTCTCCCGCTTGCGGGAGAAGGAAAGATTACACCCCTACTTCGCCGCGCTGATCGCCAGCGTATACTCATCCGAGCGCGCCTCGTAGGTGAAGCCCTTGCGCATGGCCCAGGTATTCAGCTGGTAGTGCGAGGGAATGAGCCCCACATCCTCCATGCCGATCTCCATGGCTTCACCAAACAGCGCATCGCGCTTCTTGTCGTCCACGGTGCGCAGGCCCTCTTCCAGCTTGGTGTCGAATGCCAGGTTGGAGTAGCGGCCGCGGTTGGTCGCGCCCATGCCCTTGTCGCGGTTGAATGTGGCGAGCAGCGCCTTCAGTGAATCGGAGCTTTCGCCCGTGCCTGCCGACCAGCCCACGAGGATCATGGAGAATTCCGGCAGGTTGCCCGGCGCGCCTTGCGAGGCGCGGGAGAAGAAGTTGGCGGGCGGAATGGTCTCGACCTCGACCTCGAGGCCAAGGCGCGTCCACATCTGGGCGACAGCCTCGATGATCTTGGTGTCATTGAGATAACGGCCGTTGGGGCCATGCATCTTCAGCTTGAAGCCGTTGGGGAAGCCTGCATCCGCCAGCAGTTTCTTCGCACCGTCGAGATTGAAAACGGTTGGCTTCAGTTTCTTCGAGGTGCCGAAGAACTGTTCCGGCAGGAGCTGACCGGCCGGGATCGCCTCCTTCTCCATGATGCGGTCAACAATCGCCGGGCGGTTGATCGCCATCGAGAGCGCCTGCCGCACGCGCTTGTCGCGCAGCGGGTTCTTGATCTCCGCGCCATCCTTGCCCTTGATGAAGGGCGATATCTCGCGGAAATGATCCATGTGGAAATAGATCACGCGGTTCGAAACCGTGCTGACCACTGTCATATTCGTATTGGCCTTGAGGCGCTCGACATCGGCCGTCGGCACATTCTCGATCAGATCAACGTCACCGGCCAGCAATGCAGCCACGCGGGTTGGGGCCGAGGTCATGAAACGGAATGTCGCCTTTTCCCAGGCTGGTTTAGGCCCCCAATAGGCGTCATTGCGCGAAAGCGTCACACGGTCACCCGGCTTGTATTCGGTGTATTTGTAAGGCCCCGTGCCGCCCGCCGCGCACTTGCCGGCGTTGAAATCCTCCGTTGTGGTGTCCTTGCAGGCCTTGGGGATCACGCCGAAGGTGGAGAGGTCTGTCGGCACCAGAGGTGCGGGCATCGGCGTTTTGATGAGGATGGTGTGGCTGTCCACTTTCTCCAGCGTCTTGCCCTTAACATAGGCTGCGAAGGATGACGGGCTGCGCGGCACGTTGGGCGCGCGATCAAAGGTTGCGATCACATCATCCGCCGTGAACTCCGAACCGTCATGGAACTTCACGCCCTTGCGCAGCTTGAACTCCCAGGTTGTGTCATCGATGGCCTTCCAGCTTTCGGCCAGCAACGGCGTCAGCGCCTGGTTCTTGTCCTGCCCGACCAGAGGCTCATAGACCTGCCGGGCCAGCATGTTGTTGGGCGTGAGGTTGTGGTAATGCGGATCGGCGGAGCTCGGTTCGGCGGAAATACCGATGCGCAGTTCCTGCGCGGCAGCGGCCTGCGCAAACATCAGGCCCGCAGCAATGGCCACAATCGATCTGGTCTTCGTCATCTCAAAACTCCCCTCAGCGCACGCCGCTGTCCCAAGCGGCGTCTGGCGCGATGCCCTGACTCTGCACTCCCGCTCACTGGAAGCAAGAGGCGATCCAGTCTGCATGGCATGTCTTGTCAGGAACAGCCCATTGACAACAGCATATATGCGGAAATAGCATTTGTAAGTCAGATTTATATAATCGAAACACATAGAAATATGCGCAACGGACAGGAACTGCGTGATCGAAGGCCCAGCTTCCGCGAGCTGGAAGCGCTGCATGCGCTCGTGGAGGCGCGCAAGACTACATCGGCGGCGCACAAGCTTGGCGTTTCGCAGCCCGCGATCTCGCGGGCTATTCAGGATCTTGAACACCGGCTTGGCAAGATATTGTTTCGCCGTGAGGGCGGACGGCTTGTCGCGACACAGGATGGCATCCAGCTCTATCACGACAGCCAGCCGGTTTTTCAGGCGCTGGACCGGCTGGGGCAGGTGCCGGGCGCATTGGCGGACGGCGAAACCATCCGGCTGATATCACCGCCCACCATCGCGCACCGTTTCCTTCCGCAGATGGTTGCCGATTTCAACCGGGCTGAACCGGGAACGAGGCTGCATCTGGAAATCGGCATCACGGCGGATATCATCGCCAAGATGGCGGACGGCAATTTCGATATCGGCATCACGGACTCGCAGCTTCACCATCCGAGCGTTTTCTTTGAGCCGTTCCGGCGCTCGACATCCCATGCCGTGATGGCGGCAGATCATCCGCTGGCGGCAAAGCAGGAAATCATTCCGGCTGATCTGCATCAGCAGCCGTTCATCGCGCTGGCGCGGCGCATCTCGGTGCGCAGCATTCACGAACGCATCTTTCAGGATGCAGGGTCCGAACCCCGGATCGTCATTGAGGCTGCGACATCGGCGATTGCCTATGAACTTGTCCGGCGCGGCGCGGGCATCACCCTGATCAATCCGTTTCCCGTTGCCTTCCGGGCTGATGCGGATGTCGTGATCAGGCCCTTCACGCCCAAGGTGCCGTTCGAAACTTCCTTCGTGCTCTCCACTGCAGCCCCCGCCACGCGCGCCGCGCGCCGTTTCATCGATTTCGTCCGCCTGAACCAGACCGAAGACGGCTACTCCACTCCCATCCGCTGAGGCACCATGACCGATACATCAACCACCCTCGACATCCTCGAAAAACTCGTCGCCTTCGACACGACGAGCCGCAACAGCAACATTCCCTGCGCAGACTGGATTGTGGCATATCTGGCGAAACATGGCGTTGAGCCGGAGGTTTTCGTCAATGCCGAGGGCGACAAGCACAATCTTTACGCCATCATCGGGCCGAAGGATGTGCCGGGCTATGTGCTCTCGGCGCATACTGACGTGGTGCCTGTGGACGGACAGACCTGGAGCACGGATCCCTTCAAGCTTACGGTGAGGGACGGCAAGGCCTATGGCCGCGGGGCCTGCGACATGAAAGGCTTTCTGGCCTGCACGCTGGCCATGGTGCCCGCGATGGTGAAAGCCGGTCTGAAAACACCCATTCATCTCGCCTACAGCTATGATGAGGAAGTGGGATGCACCGGCGTGCGCGACATGCTGGTGCATCTGGCGCCGCGCGAGCCCAAGCCCATTGCGGCCTTCATTGGCGAGCCGTCCTCGATGCAGGTCATCATCGGCCACAAGGGCGGGCAGCGGGTGATCTGCAAGGTATCAGGCAAGGCCGCCCATTCATCGCTGGCACCCTACGGTGTCAACGCGGTGGAATATGGCGCGCGGCTCGTAGCGAAGATCAAGGACATGGCCGAGGCGCA
>CAXTUM010000003.1:0-17827 GCA_964247205.1 uncultured Beijerinckiaceae bacterium | reverse complement strand
AGGACCGCCAACCCCTCCCCCGCTGGCGGGAGGGGGTGGACGAGCGAAGCGGGGCGGGGTGAGGGCGCGCAAGGTCGAAGCACTGCACTGCCCTCATCCGTCACTTCGTGACACCTTCTCCCGCAAACGGGAGAAGGAGAAAAGCAAGAATGCTCAAGCTCGACATATTCCTCTCGGCCCTTGCGAACGGCCTCATGACCGGGGCTGTCTACGCCCTGATCGCGCTTGGGCTGACGCTGGTCTACGGCGTTCTGCACATCATCAACTTCGCCCATGGCGCCATGCTTACAGCGGCAATGTTCGCGGTTTTCGTCTGCCATTCGTGGTTCAGGATCGATCCCTATCTCGCTGTTTTTATTCTCACTCCGCTGTTCTTCGGTCTGGGTTACATCATCCAGCGCTTCGTCATCATGAAGGCGAGCCATGGCGACGACAGCAACATCCTGCTGGTGACGCTTGGCCTTTCCATCGTGATCGAGAACGGGCTGCTCATGATCTTCAAGTCCGACACGCGCTCCATAGATGTTCCCTATGGCTTCTCGGTGATTGAGGTCGGCAACCTGTTTCTCTCCACACCCAGGGTGATCGCCTTTGTCGTGGCCTTTGCCGTTGCCGGATTGCTGGGACTGCTTCTGGCGAAAACCGATACCGGCAAGGCGATCCGCGCTGTCGCGAAGGAACGCACGGGAGCGGCGCTCTCAGGCATCAATGTCGACCATATCTATGCAGTGACCTTCGGTCTTGGCGCGGCCTGTCTGGCGATTGCGGCCTGCCTTTTGATGCCGACATTTCTGGTGAATCCACGTGTGGGGCAGGCCTTCGTACTCGTGGCATTCACCATCGTGGTGCTTGGCGGCATGGGCTCCATACCCGGAGCGCTGTTCGGCGGTCTGATCATTGGCGTGGTCGAAAGCCTGTCGGGCCTCTATTTCGGCGAAAGCCTGGGCCAGATCGGCATTTTTCTCATTTTCATCCTAGTTCTGCTCTTCCGGCCCACTGGCCTGTTTGGTGCGCGGGCATGAGGGACCGCACGCTCCTGCTGATAGCCATCGTGACGCTGGTACTCGCGGTCCTGCCGCTCGGCATCACCTCCAATGTCGTGCTTAACTTCCTCGCGTTTGCCATGATCATCACGCTGGCGGCGCAGGGCTGGAATGTTCTTGGCGGTTTTGGGGGGCAGTTCTCCTTCGGCCATGCCGCATTCTTCGGCATGGGTGCATATGGCATGGCGCTGCTGCAGGTGCGGTTCGGGCTCAATCCATGGATTGCGCTGCCGTTCGCGATTGCGCTGGGCGGCACAGTCGGCTTCGTCATGGGTTTTCTCAGTTTCCGCGCCCGGCTGCGAGGCTCCTACTTTGCGCTGGTCACGCTGGCGTTTGCAGAGGTCTTCCGCATCTCGGCCAATGCCTGGGGGTTCACCGGTGGTGCTGCGGGCGTGCTGGTGCCGCTGAGGCTAGATCCCGCCAACCTGCAATTCGCGGACAAGCGCGCGGCCTACTGGCTTGCGCTGGCCATGGTGGCCGCAGTGTTGCTGATCACGCATCATCTCACGGCATCGCGCTTCGGCGCGCAACTCGTGGCTATCCGCGAGAACGAGGATGCGGCGCGCGCTCTGGGTGTCGATACACTCGCGGTCAAACTGAAGGCGATCACGCTGTCCGGTGCAATTACGGCGGCTGCAGGGTGCCTCTACACCCAGAAATTTCTCTATCTCGACGCCACCATCGGCTTTGGTCCGTGGATATCGGTGGAGGCGCTGCTCGCCCCGATCATCGGCGGCATCGGTACGGTCTTCGGGCCTCTGCTGGGCGCAATCCTGCTGCTTGGCCTTGGCGAAGTCACCAAGACGCTGTTCGCCAACCTTTTCGGCGGTGCATGGCCTGGTGCTGATCTCGTGGTCTTTGGTATTCTGCTCATCATCTGCGTGGCATTCGCGCCGCGCGGCGTGCTGGGTGTAATCCAGCGCTTGCGGAGTGCCGCATGAGCGCACTGTTGGAAGTCAAGGGTGTCACCAAGCGCTTCGGCGGCCTGACTGCGGTCAATGATGCGTCGCTGGCGGTTCAATCCGGGTCCATCACTGGCCTGATCGGCCCCAACGGCGCGGGCAAGACCACGCTATTCACGGTCATCGCCGGTTTCGAGATGCCGACGGCGGGTGATATTGTCTTTGAAGGCAAGAGCATCACGGCCTTGCCCACACACAAGCGCGCCATCCGGGGCATCGCCCGCACCTTCCAGATCGTGCAGCCTTTCGCAGGGCTCACGGTGCGCGAAAACATCGCGGTGGGCGCGCATCTGCGTCATGCCGGGCGCAATGCGGCTCTGGCGAAAGCGGAGGCTGTTGGTGAGGCCGTCGGGCTTGGACCGTTACTGGACCATCCCGCGAGCGCGCTCACCGTGGCCGGGCGCAAGCGACTTGAACTCGCCCGTGCGCTGGCGACGGAGCCGAAGCTGCTGTTGCTGGACGAGGTGCTGGCGGGTCTCAACCCGTCCGAAATCCGCGATATGATCCCGGTGATCCGTCATATCCGCGACGGCGGCGTGACGATCCTCATCGTCGAGCACGTGATGCAGGCCGTGATGAGCCTGTGCGACACGGTTTATGTTCTGGCGCAGGGCCGCATCATCGCCGCTGGCACGCCGGGTGAGGTCGCGCGCAACGAGCGCGTGGTGGAGGCCTATCTCGGGCACGGCGCGGCAGCACGGATGCGCAAGCAGGGTGTTCCGAATGCTTGAGGTGAAGGATCTTGTGACAGGATACGGCGGCGTTCCAATCCTGCGCGGCGTATCGCTCACAGTGGAGCCCGGCGAGGTCGTAGCCGTGTTGGGAGCAAACGGCGTGGGCAAGACGACGCTGAACCGTGCGATTTCCGGCCTGAATGCCGTGATGTCCGGCAACATCGCCTTCGATGGCGTGGTGATCTCCGGCATGACGCCGCCGCAAATCGTCGAGCGCGGTCTCATCCACGTGCCGGAGGGACGCAAGATATTCCCCAACATGAATGTGCGTGAGAACCTGGAACTCGGCTCCTACCGGCGCGGCAAGCCCAACCGCGCGCGCAACCTTGAGAAGATGTTCGATATCTTCCCTCGCCTGCGCGAGCGCACGGATCAGCTCGCGGGGACGCTGTCTGGCGGTGAGCAGCAGATGCTCGCTATCGGCCGTGGCCTGATGGCAGAGCCGAAATTGCTGATCCTTGATGAGCCCTCGCTCGGCCTTTCGCCCTTGCTGGTCGAGGAGCTTTTCGCCCTCATCGCCCGCATCGCTGGAGAGGGGCTGGCGGTCATGCTGGTGGAGCAGAATGTGGTGCAGTCCCTCGATCTCGCAACGCGGGCTTACGTTCTGGAAAACGGTGCGGTGGCGATGCAGGGACTGGCCGTCGACCTCAAGCGTGATCCCGCGCTTGAGAAAACCTATCTGGGGATGTGAACCATGGCCATCGTAACCCCCGGCGTCGTTCCCGCCTCGGTCCTCGTCACCAACCGTCAGCCGAAATGGCTGAAGCAATGGGCGGCGTTTGGGCGATCCACGCAATTCGGCGACCTGCCCGAAGCCGTGGTGGACCGCGCGCGCCTTGTGATGCTCGACAGCCTCGGCGCGATCATCGCGGGCCGCGCCGAACCCGAGATGGGACGGGCGATGAAACGTCTGGCCAGAACAGCCAAGACGTGCAAATCCGGCTCACCGCTGCTCACCGCTTTCGCGGGCGGTACGGCGGGCACCATGCTGGAGATCGACGAGGGCAACCAGTACGCCCGCGGCCATCCCGGCATCCATGTCGTTCCCGCTGTCATGGCTGTGGCAGAGAGCCGGGCGGTATCTGGCCGCGATGCCATCCTCGCACTGGCGCTGGGCTATGAGATTGGTGCCCGCATCGGCATTGCTTCGAAGCTGCGCGTCACCATGCATCCTCACGGCACCTGGGGCACGGTTGGCGCAGCGCTGGCCGTGGCAAAGCTGGGCCGTGCGTCAGCACGTGATTTCGCCTCGGTGATCAATGTCGCCTCATCGCTGGGCCTGACCACAAGCCGCAGGACGATGCTGGAGGGGGCTACGGTCCGCAACACCTATGCCGGTTTCTCGAACATGCTGGGCCTGATGGCCTGGGATCTCGTGAAGGCAGGCTTCACGGGTGAAGCCGATGGCGTTGGATCGGTCTACGGCGGCATCGCTGCGGATGACTGGCGGCCGGACGAGATGACGCGCGAACTGGGGAGCCGCTGGGAAATCGCGCGCAACTATTTCAAGCGCCACGCCGCCTGCCGCTACAACCACGGTGCGCTGGATGCGTTGGCGGAGATCACGGCCAAGTCGGGCGGCCGCATTGATCCTGCTGATGTCGCAAGCGTGACCGTGGAGACCTATGTCTGGGCTGCGCAGCTGGACCACCCCAAGCCGCAGAACATGCTCGCCGCGAAGTTCTCGATGCCGTTCTCCATCGCCACCGCCATCGTGCATGGCAAAGCCGACCTCGCGGCGTTCCGCGACGAAGCCCGCGCCAATCCGGTGGTGATGGCGCTGGCCGCCAAGGTGGCGGTCAATGAGGATCCTGACCTGACCGCAAAGCTTCCCGGTCTGCGCCCCGCCCGGCTGCGTCTGGCATTGAAGGATGGCCGGACCTTCGAAGCCATGGCGCAAACGAACAAGGGCGATACGGAGGACCCGTATTCCAGCGCCGATGTGATCGCGAAGTTCCACGAGGTCGCCGCACCGCATGTCGGCGATGCGAAGGCGAATGCTGTCGTCAGCGCTTGCCTGTCGCTGGACACGGCGCCATCGCTCCGCGCCATCACTGACCTTTGCGAGGTTTCATGATCGTCTCCCTGAAATCACGACTCGCGGCCAAGCCGATCCTGCTGGCGCCGGGCGTCTATGATCCGCTGACGGCTTCACTGGCGACGGATGCCGGATTCGAGGCGCTCTACCTCTCCGGCGCGTCCATCGCCTACACGCGCCTGGGGCGACCCGACATCGGTCTCGTGAGCATGACTGAAGTGGCCGACACGATCACGCTGATCCGCGACCGCGTGGCCACGCCGTTGATCGTCGATGCAGACAATGGATACGGCAACGCGCTCAACATGCAGCGCACAATGCGGCTGTTCGAAAGGGCGGGGGCCAACGCATTGCAGATCGAGGACCAGAGCTATCCCAAGCGGTGCGGGCATCTTGCCGAAAAGAAACTCGTTTCCGCGACGGAGATGGTCGGCAAAATCTACGCTGCGGCGGATGCGCGGGCAAGCACAGAGACGCTGATCATTGCGCGCACCGATGCCGTGGCCGTGGAAGGCTTTCAGGCCGCCATCGACCGCGCCGGACTTTATGGTGCGGCAGGCGCCGATGCTCTGTTCGTTGAGGCTCCCGGTTCGGTGGATGAGCTGGCCGCCATTGTGAGGGCGCTGGGCAAAGGCCTGCCGCTGATGGCCAATATGGTGGAGGGCGGCAAGACACCGCTGCAAAGCGCTGCCGAGCTTGAGGCCATCGGATTCTCGCTGGTGATTTTCCCAGGCGCAGTCGTACGCGCCATCGCCCATGCCGCACAGGATTTCTATGGTGCGCTGAAACGCGACGGCACCACGGCGGCTTTCCGCAACCGCATGTTCGGCTTTGATGAGCTGAATGATGTCATCGGCACGCCTGCAATGCTGGCCAAAGGCAAACGTTACGAGGGGCAACCATGATGAGCATCCTCGATCCTGTCACCTTCTCCATCCTCACCGGACGCCTCGAGCAGATCGCGGACGAGATGGATGCGACGCTCTATCGCTCGGCCTTCAACCCGATCATTGCGGAAGCGCGCGACGCCTGCCACGGGCTCTATCATGCCGAGACAGGCGCGACGCTGGTTCAGGGCCAGCGCGGCCTGCCGATCTTCGTGGGTGCCATGGCTTTCGCTGTAAAGGCTGTGATCGACAAGGTTACCACGCAGGGTGGCCTTGATGAAGGCGACACCTTCATCTTCAACGATCCTTACGCGGGTGGGACGCATCTCAATGATTTCCGCCTCGTGCGCCCGCTCATGCGCGATGGAAAGATTTTTGCCTGGCTCGCCTCCGTTGGTCACTGGCTCGATATCGGCGGCAATGTGCCGGGCGGGTACAATCCGCAGGCGACGGAGTGCTTTCAGGAAGGGGTGCTGATCCCGCCGGTCAAGCTGTTCCGCAAGGGCGTATTGCAGCAGGACATCGTGGATATCCTGCAGTCCAACACCCGCTTGCCGCGCTCCAACTGGGGCGATCTCAACGGGCAGCTCAATGCACTGGACCTTGGCGAACGTCGGTTCCATGCGCTGATCGATGAGTATAGCGACGATGTTGTCGCGGCAACGCTGCAGGGTGCTTCGGCGCGGGCAGAAGCTCTGATGCGGCAGGAGATCAAGGCGCTGCCCGACGGGGTTTATTCGTTCGAGGATTACCTCGACAACGACGGCATCGTCGATGAGCGGCTGACCATTGCGCTTGAACTCACCATCGCGGGCGACGCCATGACTCTTGATTTCTCGCGCTCCTCGCCGCCCTGCCGGGGCCCCGTGAACATCGCACGGTCCACGGCGGTTGCCTGCTGCTATGTGGCGCTGAAGCACATGTTCACAAATGTCCCGGCCAATGCGGGCGTGCTGAACCCGATCACCTTCGATATCCCTGAGACGACCTTCCTTGGCGTCACAGCGCCGCGCCCGGTCGCGGGTTATACCGAGACGATCCTGCGCATGATCGGCGTCATCTTCGGCGCATTGGCCAAGGCTGACCCGGCACGCGCCACTGCGGCCCCGTTCGGCACGATCAACGCTCTGTCCATCGCGGGACACCGCGCCAGTGGCGAGCGCTGGGTCATGTTCTCGTTCTTCGGCGGAGGTCTTGGCGGGAATCCTTCGTCCGATGGCCTGAACCACGCCAACAATCCGATCTCCACAGCGACCATCCCCCCAGCGGAAGTGATGGAAGCGTCCTATCCCGTGATGTTCACGCAATGGGCGTTGCGTCCTGACAGTGCTGGCGAAGGTCAACATCGCGGCGGTCTCGGCGCGGTTTATGAAATCGAGGTGCTGTCCGAAGGCGGAGCGGATGTGTCGCTGCTGGGCGAGCGCGGTCGGTTTGCGCCGTTCGGCGTCAACGGCGGCGGGGAAGGGGCGCTGAACCGGTTCCGGTGGCAAAGTGACGAGGGTTGGAAGGAGCCGCCGATGGCCTCCAAGATCACCGGGGTGAAATTGAAACAGGGGCAGCGGCTGCGGCTGGAGACGCCCGGCGGCGGCGGCTGGGGTGATCCTGCAAAGCGCTCCCCGGCTTCGACCGCACGAGATGCTGAGCAAGGCTTCGTGACGCGGGGCGAGAGCGCATGAGCAAGCTCTCCACTATCGTCGGTGTCGATGTCGGCGGCACGTTCACGGACCTCGCGTTTTTCGACGAGGATACCCGTCAGTTCCGCACGGCTAAGGTCCCGTCTAACCGCGGCGATGAGGCCGTTGGCTTCATCGAGGGTTTGAAATCGTTCGGCCCTTTGGCTTCACTCGGCTCCATCGTGCATGGCACCACTGTCGGCACCAATGCGCTGCTGGAGCGCAAGGGCGCAAAAATCGGCATCATCACGACGCCGGGTTTCCGTGATGCGCTGGAGATGCGCAGGCGCGACCGGCCCAGCACCTGGGGCTTGTGGGGCGATTTCACGCCCATCGCCACCCGCGAATTCCGGCTGGAAGTACCGGAGCGCACGCTTGCGGACGGCACGATCAGGGAAGCGGTTGACACAGATGCGGTGCAGGCGGCCTGCCGGGAATTGCTGGCGAAAGGCACTGAAGCCCTCGCCATCGTCTTCATCAATTCCTACGCGAATCCGGCGAATGAACGCGCGGCGTACGAGGCCGCAAAAACCATCTGGCCCAATCCGCATATCGCATATTCGGCGCAAATCCTGCCGGAGTTCCGCGAGTTTGAACGCACATCGACGGTGGCGCTGAATGCCTATCTCCAGCCCGTCGTCGCGAATTATCTCGGCAAGCTGGAAGAGGGACTAAGAGCGGAAGCCTTTCCCGGCTCGTTCCACATCGTGCAATCCAACGGCGGCATCATGTCGACCGCGCTCGCCCGCAAGTTTCCGGTGCGCACCGCGTTGTCCGGACCTGCTGCGGGCGTGATCGCGGCGGCGGCCATTGCGAAGGCGGCAGGCTTCCCCGACATCATCACGGCGGATCTTGGCGGCACCTCCTTCGATGTTTCGGTCGTGGCCAACGGCGAGGCGGCGCTCGCCGCGCAGACCACCATCGATTTCGGTCTTGTCGTACGCACGCCGATGATCGAGATCACCACGATCGGCGCGGGCGGCGGCTCCATCGCGCATGTCGATGGCAGCGGCTTCCTCTCGGTCGGGCCGGAAAGCGCGGGCTCGCGTCCCGGCCCGGTGGCCTATGCGCAGGGCAATACGCGGCCCACGTTGACCGACGCCAACATTGTGCTGGGCCGCATCAATGCGGAGAAACCCATCGGCGGCAAATTGAAGCGGCTGGATGTGGAAGCGGCCCGCGCCGCGATCCTTGCGCAGATCGGCACGCCGCTGGGTCTCTCGGCGGAAGCGGCGGCGGAGGCCATCATCCGCGTCGCCAACGCGAAAATGGCGGGTGCGATCCGGCTGGTGTCGGTCGAGCGCGGCCATGATCCCGCGAAATTCACGGCAGTGCCATTCGGTGGCGGCGGCGCGCTGCATGTCGGTGCACTAATCAGCGAGGTTGGGCTGAAGTCTGCCCTCGTGCCGCGCTATCCCGGAATCACTTCGGCGCTCGGCTGCATCATCGCCGATGCGCGGCATGATCAGGTGAGTACGTTGAATCTGATGCTGGACGGTCTGGATGGTGGGGTGCTGGGTCAACGCATGGCGGATGCCGGGCATGCGGCGCATGCTGTCGTTGCCGGCTCCGGGCTCACGGTGGAACGGATCGATGTGCTGTATGAGCTCGATATGCATTATCAGGGGCAGACGCATACGGTGTCGGTGCCGTTGCCGGTGGTGATGGGTGAGCCTGTGACGGAAGAGATCGTGCGCTCCGCCTTCGAGACGGCCTATGCCAAAGCCTTCTCGCGACTGCTGCCGGGCATCCCCGTCCGTATCGTCAATCTGCGCACGGCAGCGGTGGGCCGCCGCCCCGCTTTTGACATGGCCGCGCTCGCGCCTGATTCCTCCGCCAATGTCGGCAAGGCCTTTGTCGGCAGACGCAATGTGTGGTTCGATGGTGCGTGGCATGATGCCGGAATCTGGGACCGGCTGGCGCTGCCGGTCGGAGCTGCGGTCAAGGGGCCTGCGATCCTTGAGCAGGGCGACGCGACAACGGTTATTGATCCGGGGCTTGAGGCGCGGGTGGACGCGTTTGGCAATCTTATCGTGGAGCGTGCGTGATGGCAGCATCGCGTCTTGATCCGAAGACAACGGCCCTCCTGCTCCTCGATCTGCAGAACGACTTCATCCACCCCGATGGCGCCTACGCTCGCGGTGGGCAATCCGCGCCAGAGATCGCGGCTTTGACCACGCGCATCCGCCCTCTGATGGATGCGCTCCGCGCCAAAGGCGGCCTTGTTATCGCCACGCAGTTCACCCTCGTGCCGGGCAGGGGTGGCGAGCCGATGATTTCACCGCATCTCAGGCAAATGCGGCCGTTCCTCAAAAAAGGCGATTTCGCGCCGGGCTCGTGGGGCAATGCGACGGTGGATGCGCTGCAGCCCGTTGATGTGGCCGTGGAGAAGGTCGCCTATTCCGCCTTCTACATGAGCCGCCTCGAGTGGGTAATCCGCAAGCTTGGCGTCACGCGCTTGCTGGCAGCTGGCATCGTTACCAATGGCGGCGTCGCCTCCACTGTGCGCGAGGCCCATGTGCGCGATATCGATACCGTGGTGCTGGAGGACGGCTGTGCAGCCTTCTCGCCCGAGACGCACAAGACGGCGATTGATGCATTACGCCCCGTGGGGCGCGTCGCCTGCATCGCGGAGATCATGCGGGAGATCGCCGACGCATGAAACCCCGCACGCTTTTCGACAAATTGTGGGACAGCCATGTGATCGTCACCCGCGACGATGGCGAGGCGCTGCTCTGGGTTGACCGGCATTTCGTGCATGAGGGCTCGCACCACGCTTTCCGCAAGCTGGATGAAAAGGCGAGAGGCGTGGCCGAGCCATCGCTGACCTTCGGCGTCGCCGATCATTATGTGCCGACGCGCGGACGCCCGGTGATCGCTGATCCTGAAATCGCAGGCATGGTGCAGCGGCTGAAGGACAACACGGGCAAGCACGGCATCCGGCTGTTCGGCCTCGATGATCCCGCGCAGGGCATAGTGCATGTCGTGGGGCCGGAACAGGGGCTCACGTTGCCGGGCCTGCTGGTCGTCTGCGGCGACAGCCATACCTCCACCCACGGTGCGTTCGGCGCTTTCGCCTTTGGCATCGGGGCATCTGAGGTTGCGCATGTGCTGATGACACAGACATTGTGGCAGCGGAAGCCCAAGCGCATGCGGATTATCGTTGATGGAGTTCTCGGGCTGCACATTGCCGCCAAGGACCTTGCACTGCATGTCATCGCCACAATCGGCACTGATGGCGCACGCGGCCATGCGCTGGAATATGCGGGCAAAGCCATCGCAGCGCTTTCGATGGAAGCGCGTCTGACGCTCTGCAACATGTCGATCGAGGCAGGCGCACGCTGTGCCATGGTGGGGCCGGACGAGACGACATTCGCCTTCGTCAAGGACCGGCCTTACGCGCCAAAGGGCGATGCGCTTGCTGATGCGATCCGCGAATGGCAGGCGCTGGTAACCGACGCGGATGCTGTCTTCGACCGCGAGTTGCGCATGAACGCCGCCGATGTCGCGCCCACCGTAACCTGGGGTGTGAGCCCGGAAGATGCGTTGCCGATCACGGCTTATGTTCCATCGCCGGAGGGGCTTGCACCGCAGCGCGGATCCTATGTCACCGAGGCCCTAGCCTATATGGGATTGCAGGCCGGTACGCCACTGACCAGCGTTGCGGTTGACCGCGTCTTCATTGGCTCCTGCACTAACGCCCGGATCGAGGATTTGCGCGCCGCTGCTGCAGTGCTCAAGGGGCGCAAGGCGAAAGTGCCCGGCCTCATCTCGCCCGGCTCCAGCGCGGTCAAGCGCATGGCCGAGGGCGAGGGACTTGACCGCATCTTCAAGGACGCCGGGCTTGTCTTTGCAGAATCCGGCTGCTCCATGTGCGTCGGCATGAACGGCGATCTGGTGGCTGACGGCGAGCGCTGCGCCTCGACCACCAACCGCAATTTCCGGGGGCGGCAGGGCGTAGGCGCGCGCACGCATCTGATGTCGCCGGCGATGGTGGCCGCTGCTGCCGTCACCGGCCATCTCACGGACGTGCGCGATCTGCCGCCGGTGGAGATCTAGGCGATGGAGCGTTTCACCCGACTGACGGCCACCGCCTGTCCGCTGGCTCTCGAGAACATCGATACGGATCAACTGATTCCGGCCCGCTTCATGAGCCGGCCGCGCACGGCAGGCTATGGTGGCTACCTTCTGCATGACCAGCGCTTTGGTCCGAATGGCGCTGCCAAGGGTTTTATCCTCGATCATCAGGCATATGCCGGTGCGAAAATCCTCGTTGCGCGACGCAACTTCGGCACCGGCTCCTCCCGCGAGGCGGCAGTCTATGCGCTCTGGGATTTCGGTATCCGCTGCGTGATAGCACCAAGCTTCGGCGACATCTTCGCATCGAATGCTGTGAAGAACGGCTTGCTGCCCGCGCAGGTCAGTGAGCCGGAGGCAGATCAATTGCTGACAGTGCTTGGCGATGCGTCTGCCCCGGAGATCACGGTTGATCTCAACACCGGCCTGATCGCGCGTGGCGGCTGGAGCATAAAATTCGCGATTGATCCTGTACGCCGCCTGCAACTGCTGAACGGCTGGGATGATCTGGATCTGACATTGCAGCACCAGCCCGCAATACGGAACTACCGCGAGAAAAGAGTGCGCAATCAGGCTTGGGCTTTCCCGGCGATCAGTTGATCCCGAATTTCTGGCCGACCCGCAGGAAACGCAGCGGGTCCGCCGCGTCACCGTCAATGCGTGTCTCGTAATGCAGATGCGGGCCGGTGGATCGTCCGGTGGAGCCGACACGGCCAATCACAGTACCCTTCTGCACGGTCTCGCCCGCATCCACATCCAGCACAGAAAGATGCGCGTAGCGTGTCGTAAGACCGTTGCCGTGATCAATCTCGATCATGTTGCCATAGCCGCCGGTGTGGCCGGATTCGATCACCTTGCCCGCAGCCGTGGCGCGAACCGGAGTTCCCGAAGGCGCACGGAAATCGATGCCGGTATGCATCGCCATGCCGCGCGTGAAGGGATCGCTGCGGGCGCCGTAGCCGCTCGTCGTTTCGAAATCCGTCGGCATGGGCCGCGCGATGGGCAGTGTTGTCACCACCTTGCGCATCCGCTCGGTCTGCTGGATCGCGAACTGCACCTGCGCCAGCTTCTGCTCGAAGGGACCAGCGTTTTTCCCGGCAGTAATTGGCACCAGCGGGCCGCCCTGCGCCGGGGTCTTGCCAGCCACGACAAATCGCGACGCATCAAGCCCGGTTTCTGCAAAAATCGCCGACAGCCGCTGCGCATTGCCGCGGGCCACACGGTCCATCGAATCCAACGCCTGAATCTGCTGCCGCTCCATGCGGTCTGCTGCATCCCGTGCTGCTGCAACCGCTATGGCTGTCGGGGCGTCCATCAGGCTGGAATGGTTCAGTGTTTTCTCGGGTCCGCCAACGGCGCGGGGATCACGGGATGGGATCGGGCGCAGATCGAATGCATCTTGCGCCGGACTCGGGCGAGCGTCCGCTGGCGCGAAGGCGCGGACGGAACCGGTGGTCACGGGGTCAGCCGCGCGGGCTGCGGGGCGGGCTGATGCGTTACGCTGTGCGGCAAAGATAGGCTGGTCGGCCAGTGACGCCACGAGGGCATGGCGCGTTTCAAGCTGGGACTGGCGGGATATCAGTTCATGCAGCTTGCCCTCCAGCGAGTTCTGGTCGAGCAACTGGCGTGAGGTCACCTTGTCGATCTGGTTGCGCAATGCTGCCAGGCGGTCCTCATAGGCATATTGCATCTCAGTCTGCTGATTCATCAGTCTGGCCAGCATCTCGTCGCGAAACACCAGATAAAGCGTGGCGGTAAGATACCAGCCCAGCAGCAGCACTGCTGCAATTCCGCCGAGCGTGGCGACCCAGGGCCGGATGCTGATGATGCGCGGTGTTGGACCCGATCCGATCACGAGAGAAAACGGACTGGTGGTATTGGCGAAAGGCGAGGCAACCGGAAGACGAGACGCCATGACTGAACCCGTACGCGACACCGAAAGCGTGTCTCACGAAGAGCATTCAGACATCATTAGGGTTAATATTCCGGAAAAATGGCACGGGACGATTGCAAATAGTCCCTCGCCGGTGCTCAGGCCGTCACTTTGAGCGAAGGCAGTGTCGCTTCAATGGCCGCACGTCTGGGCTCCAGCCATTCCGGCAGCATGAGCGTTTCACCCAGCCTGTCCTGCGGCTCATCCACGGCAAAGCCTGGCGCATCCGTCGCGATCTCGAAAAGGGTGCCGCCGGGTTCGCGGAAATAGACTGAACGGAAATAGTTGCGGTCGAGCTGTTCCGTCACCTGCAATCCATGCGCCGTTAAAGCATTCGCCATTGCAGCCTGCGCGGCGTCATCGGCAGCGCGATAGGCCACGTGATGAACCGTGCCCGCACCAGATTGGTGGCGGGTGATGCTGCTGGCGTCACGCACATCGATATTGATCGCGAGATTGGGCCGCCCGGTGGTCCAGCGCGTGATCTCGCCGTCTTTCGCGCCCTCGGCGTAACCCATCACACTCAGAACAGCGCCGGTGACATCGGGGACGGGCGACCAGATCGTGATCCCCGCAAAGCCGCGTATCGCATGCTGTTCAGGCACATCGCCGTTGGACCAGCCGAGGCTGTCGACCACGGCAGGCTGGGCCACGAGCTCCAGAGTCATGCCATCGGGATCGGAGAAGGTGATGACGGTTTCGCCAAAGCGCTGCACCGGCATTTCGTGCGGGACCTGTTTTGCCGCCAGCCGGTCCAGCCAGAAAGATAAGGCGGCGGGAGGGATGGCAAAGGCCGTTCCCGAAGCCTCGCCCGCGCCGCGCCGCCCCGGACGCACCCCGGCCCAGGGGAAGAATGTTAGTATGGTGCCGGGCAAACCCTGCCCGTCGCCATAATAGAGATGATACGTGCCCGGGTCGTCGAAATTGACCGTCTTCTTGACCATCCTGAGGCCGAGAACATCGGTATAGAACGCGACGTTGCGCGCGGGATCGCCAGAAATGGCGGTGATGTGGTGGATTCCGGCTGTGCGGGACATGGCAGGCTCCTCAACTGTGACTGGATCATATCAGTGAGGCGTATGTGCGGGAACGATTGAGCGGATGAAAGACGGGCAATACGGGTTGGCGGTTTTGCAAGGTGCCTCACCCGGCGATTGCCAGCCAGTCCTCTTCCGCCGATGCGAGCTTCTGCGCCAGATTCGCCCGGTCCTTCGCGAGTTGCGCGGCAATCTCAGGGTTCTTCCGGAAGACATCCGGCTTGGCCAGCGCCTCGTCCACCTTGGTGATCAGGTCGCTGAGCTTGGCGATTTGCTCTTCCAGTTTCTCCGACTGCTTGGCTGAAACTGTGGTCGCGGGTTTCGGCGCAGGCACTTCCTCCTCGTCGTCCTCGTCGAAGCCGGGGTCCTTCTGCTCGATGCCGCTCTTCGAGGTCCGGCGCGCCTGCAGGATCAGCTTCGTATAATCGTCGAGATCGCCATCGAACGGCTTCACCGCGCCGCCCGCCACCAGCCACAACCGGTCGCAGGTCGCATCGATCAGAAAGCGGTCATGGCTGACGATGACAACAGCGCCTTCATACTCCGCAATTGCGTTGATCAGGGCCTCGCGCATCGGGATATCGAGATGGTTTGTCGGCTCGTCGAGGATCAGCAGATGCGGTCCGTCGAACGCTGCGAGGCCCAGCAATAGCCGCGCTTTCTCGCCGCCCGAGAGCTTCTTCACCGGCGTATCAGCCTTTTGCCAGGAGAAGCCGAGCTGTGCCGTGCGCGCCCGCACCTTCGATTCCGGCTCGCCCACCATGCGGCGACCCACAAGTTGCGCCGGTGTTTCCTCAATCGGCAGCTCATCCAGCTGGTGCTGTGCAAAATACGCCACCTTCAGCTTGGACGAGCGCACGGATTTGCCGTTCATCAACGGCAGTCGGTCCGCCAGCAGTTTCACAAATGTGGATTTGCCATTGCCGTTGGCACCCAGCAAACCGATGCGGTCATCGTTGGAGATGGAAAGCGTCAGCTTTCTCAGCACTTTGCGCTCGCCGTAACCCACCGCCACGTCTTCGAGGCGGATGATGGGCGGTGAAAGTTCCTTCTCGGGATTGGGGAAGCGCACGGATGCGCCCTCCTCATCCGCCATGGTTTCCACTGTCTGCATCTTTTCGAGACGTTTCATGCGCGATTGGGCCTGACGCGCCTTGGAGGCCTTGGCCTTGAAGCGCTCCACGAAGGCGATGAGATGCTTGCGTTCCGCCTGCTGCTTCACTGAAGCCTTCTCCAGCAGCATGCGCTGTTCGGCGCGTTGCCGGGCAAAGCTCGAATAACCGCCGCGGTAAAGCGTCAGCTTGCCCTGATCGAGATGCAGCGTGTGATCGGTGATCGCGTCCAGAAAGTCCTTGTCATGGCTGACGGTCAGCACGGTATGGGGGTATTTGCCCAGATAATCCTGCAGCCAGAGCGCGCCTTCCAGATCAAGATAGTTCGTGGGCTCGTCCAGCAGCAGCAGATCAGGCTCCAGGAACAGCACACTGGCCAGCGCCACGCGCATGCGCCAGCCGCCGGAGAAATCCGAGCACGGACGCGCCTGAGCCTCGGCATCGAAGCCCAGGCCATGCAGGATCGCGGCAGCGCGCGATGGGGCGGCATGCGCATCGATATCGAGCAGGCGTTCGTGGATATCCGAAATGCGCATTGGATCGGTCGCTATGTCCGCTTCCGCCAGCAACGCCGAGCGCTCGGTGTCAGCCTCCAGCACGGTATCGATCAGGCTTGTCGCGCCGCCGGGCGCTTCCTGCGCAACCTCGCCCATGCGCATGTTGCGGGGTATGCTGGCCACGCCGCTTTCAGGCTGCAGTTCACCGGTGATCACCTTGAACAGCGTGGTCTTGCCGGTGCCGTTTCGGCCCACGAACCCGACCCGTGCGCCAGTGGGCAGCGCCGCCGAAGCGTTGTCAAGAAGGGTGCGTCCCGCGACGCGGCAGGTGATTTCCGAGAGTTGCAGCATGGCGCTCTCGTAGCTGTGGTGCGCACATGCCGCAATGGTCGAAATTCTTAAGGCTGCCCGTCAAAACACGCGGGCGTTAGGAAATAAACAACCTGTGATCGTCGAAACTGCATCTAACGGAGCCAAGGGATGAATATCCCGGGAGCAACCGGCAAGCATTTTCAGGGTGGTTCAGATGACACAGCTTTTCGAGGGCACGATCGACGCTTCCATGGACATCATGTCCATGCCCGAAAGCGCCATGCGCGCGGTGCGCGAATCAACCCGGCGCCGGGGTTCGGTGACGCGCGAGGAAGCCGAGTTCCTGTTCCTGCTCGACCGCATGGGCAATGTCAGCGGCAATGACTGGTTCGCGATTGCAGTGAAGGCCGTGCGTGACTTTGTGGTCTGGGACAGCCGGCCGACCGGTCATGTGACGGAAACCGATGTCGACTGGCTTGTCGGTCTTGTCGGCGACCAGCCAACTGCGTTCGGCCGCGCGGTGGTCTTTGCGGTCGTGCGCGAGGCGGAAACCGTGCCGTCCAGGCTGTCGGAGCTCGCAATGCGGGCAGCGGTAGGAAGATGCCTGCTGGTTTGACCGGACAGGTTTCTACAACAAACCAACCATACAGGTCGCGATGGCTGCGAAATGGCATGAAGCCGCGCTTGCGACAAAACTGTGCCATATCGCACGCTGGTACTTCAGGCGTTCCCAAAGATGAAAAACGACGCCAACCGAATAGAGCGCGCCGCCGGCAAGCAGCAGAATTAATGTCGTTTCCGGCAGCGAGTTCATGATCGGCTTGATCGCAAGCAGGGCAATCCAGCTCAGGACAAGATAGATCGCGACAGAGCCATTCTCGAAGCGGCGGGGCAGGGCGAATTTCAGGATGATTCCGGTTATGGCGCCTGCCCAGACGGCAGCCCCGAGCGCCCAAGCTGCCAGCGCATCCTGCAATTGTGTTAACAAGGGTGTGTAAGTCCCTGCGATCATGAGATAAATTCCGGAGTGGTCTAAGCGCCGGAGCGCCGATTTCCATTGCACATGCGTCGCCATGTTGTAGGCGAAAGAAAACCCCAGCATCGACACAAGTCCGATGCCGTAGACAATGGTGGCGGAAAGCTCGATCCCGTTGCGTTGCAGCCCGACATAGATCGCAAGAACGATGATCCCCGTGATGGCTAGCATCAGCGCCACGGCATGCACGATGCCATCGGCCCACATTTCTGCCCGGGTGTGCTGTCTGCTCATGTCAATCAGTGAAGCCAATGATGCTGTCCCTACGCTATGTTCGTTGGTGAAATCCGGAAAGTCGGTGAAATTCACTATGGGCGGGTTGTGGTGCAAGTAGTCTCGCCGCAATGAAATTGCTAGCCGCTTGCCCCCTACCTTCCTCCGATTGCCCCCTATCTCACCCTTCGCTAGAGAACATGCATACGTTCGCCTAAAGGGCCGCAGCATGTTCACCAAGATCCTGATAGCCAACCGCGGCGAGATTGCGTG
>CAXTUM010000002.1:0-19381 GCA_964247205.1 uncultured Beijerinckiaceae bacterium | reverse complement strand
CCCGGGCAGCCCCGCCCCTGCTGCGGTCCCAATCGAAGAGCGCGCCCGCCGCATCGCAGCCTATCGCGCAATCGCCAGCGCGGAGGCGCAAAAGCTTGGCCTGCCGCCCGCAATGGCGGATGCCGTGATGCGCGTCGAAAGCAATTACAACCCCGCTGCACGCGGCAGGGATGGCGAATACGGCATCATGCAGGTGATGCCGCCGACAGCGCGGTTGCTGGGCCATCGTGGCCCGGTCGAACAACTGGCGGAACCCGAGGTCAACATCCCGCTGGGCGTAAAATATCTGGCCGATGCCTGGCGGCTGGCCAAAGGCGACATCTGCACGGCTGTGATGAAATACCGCGCTGGACACGGCGAAACCCGGTTTTCCGTGCTCTCCGTGCGCTATTGCGAGCGCGTCCGCCAGCATCTGGCCTCTGTCGGCTATCCTGTGACAGGCTCCATACCCGAGCCGACATTCGGCTTCCGCAACGACACGACCCGCATGGGCATCGCCATCGGCACGCAGCAGGCTGCCAAACGCCTCGCCAGCGGCAAGAAGCTGCGCAGCCGCGCCAGCTGGGCGAGCTATGATTCCCGTATGAAGGCCCTCGACCAGCGCGGCAGGGTCAGCCTCGGCGGAATGTGAACGGTCAGTTCCGCTCTTCCGGCAGGACCGGCAGCGGCATGAACCCGATACCCTCGTCGTGCAGCGCCTCGGCCTCATCGGCCGTGGCCCTGCCGCGGATGGCGCGTTCTTCCGTCTCGCCATAATGTATCTTGCGGGCCTCATCCGCGAATTTTGCGCCGACATCCTCGGTATTGGCCGTCACGTGCGCATGCAGGTCGCGCATCATCGCGCGCAGTTTCCGGGCGTGCTCGCCCATCAACGCCACGGATTGATCCGGCACGGCAGGTGACTCCGGCACATCGGCAGGAGCGACAATATCCATATCAGGAGCCGCAGGCCCCTTCGACCGCACGTTGGGCGACATGATCTGCTTCTCGATCCGGCTGGAGCCACAGACCGGACAATCCACAAGTCCGCGCTTCGCTTGCGTGTCAAACGAGGCGCTGGAGGGAAACCAGCTCTCGAAGCCGTGACCCTTGTCGCAACTGAGCGCATATTTGATCATGAATCAGGCCGCGAGCAGGCGGTCGAGCTCGCCCTTGTCATCCAGCGCATAGAGATCATCGCAACCGCCGACGTGGCGCTCACCCACCCAGATCTGCGGCACGGTGCTGCGGCCGCCCGCCTTTTTCGCCATGTCATTCTGGTCATCGGCAGATTTCACTGCGATTTCGGTGAAAGCGACATTCTTCTTCTTCAGAAGATCCTTGGCGGCGCTGCAATAGGGGCACCAGGATTTGGTGTAGATCGTGACGGCAGGCATGGATGGCTCCGGTTTAGACCAATAGATAGTGATTCACGACAGCGTCACAACCCTCGCGAAGGTCACAACATCGACAGAAGCAGCGCCCGCCCGCAAAAGCACGCGGGAGGCGGCATTGGCCGTGGAGCTTGTGGTCATCACGTCATCCACCAGCAGCACGTGCTGCCCTTTGAGCGACGGTTTGACCTCATCCGGCACGATGAATGCTCCCTGCAGGTTCTCCTGCCGCTGCGAGCGCGTCAATCCGACCTGCCGCAACGTGCGCTTGCGCCGCCGCAGCAGCGATGGCTCCACCGGCAATCCGGAGCGCTGGCCGATCAAAGCCGCCAGCGCGGCTGCCTGGTTGAACCGGCGTTGCCAAAGCCGTGTCCAGTGCAAAGGCACGGGCACGATCACGCTGGCATCCGCCAGAAGATCGGCACATGCAGAAGCCATCATGCCGCCCATGGCGATGGCCAGCTCTTGCCGGTCGCCATATTTAAGCTTGTGCACCAACTCTTGCGCCGCCCCCCGGTGATGCGCCACGGAGCGGGCGCGGCCGAACACCGGCGGATCGGCGATGGCGGCTGGCGACAGCAGCGGCCCGCCGATATCAACCGCAAACGGCGTTCCCAGCCGCTCGCAGAATGGACGTGTTATGAACGGCATCTCCCGCCAGCAGGCCGCACAAAGCGTCGCGGGTTCCGCCGTTATCTCGCGGCAGACCACGCATTGCGGCGGATAGGCGGCGTCGAGAACGGCGCGTGAAGAGGCGCGCCACAGCTTGTGCCAGCCAAGGGACTTGACCGCGCTTGGCCCTGTTTCGTCAGCGCTTGGTATTTCCATCGCAGCATTATGGCGCTTTACGCCGGGGCTTTCGAGTCCCATAGGAGGGCGAAATGACCGCCCCTCTCCTCTTCGATCACTCGCTGTTTCAGGCCCGCGCCACGCGGCGCATGCGTCTGGAGGACGGCGCGGACTTCATCTTTCAGCGGGCTGCAGAAGATCTGTCTGACCGGTTGCAGCCTGTCTTGCGGCCATTCCCGGCAATCGCGGATATCGGCAAGCCTCATGGTGCTTTTGCCAGTACACTTAAATTGATAAGGCCCGATGCCGCGATAACACAGATTGCGGTCAATCCGTCGCAACGGGAGTCTCTCGGTCTCCCAGTTGAAACCTTCGATCTCATCACGTCGGGTCTGGCGCTCCAGCACGCCAATGATCTCCCCGGCGCACTGATCCAGATCCGCCGCGCCCTGCGCCCGGACGGGCTGTTCATCGGCTGTCTCGCGGGCGGCGCGACGCTGACCGAACTGCGCCAGAGTCTTGCTGAAGCCGAAAGCGAGATCACCGGCGGTGTTTCCCCGCGCGTTTTCCCCTTTGCCGATGTGCGCGACATGGGCGGCTTGCTGCAACGCGCCGGATTTGCGTTGCCTGTCGCTGATAGTGAAACAATCACAGTGCGTTACAGTAATATTTTCAGATTGATGGCAGACCTTCGCACCATGGGCGCGACCAATGTCCTGACCGAACGCAGCCGCCGTTTCACCTCCCGCAACCTGTTTCTGAAGGCAGCAGAGGTTTATCAGCGGCGCTTCAGCGACCCCGATGGCAAAATCCGCGCCACATTCGAGATCATCTGGCTGACAGGATGGGCCCCGCATGAAAGCCAGCAGAAGCCGCTGAAGCCGGGCAGCGCGAAACAGCGGCTGGCGGATGCGCTGGGAGTGGTGGAGCGGAAGGCAGGGGACACTGCGGGCGGTTGATCAGGCCTTGAAGGCCATCTCCACGCCCAACGTCCCCAGATCATCCCAGAACGCCGGATAGGTCTTGCCGACGCACGCGGGATCAAGGATCGACACGTCCCGCACAAGCAAACCGGCCAAAGCGAAGCTCATGGCGATGCGGTGGTCATCGAATGTCTCGATTGTGCAGGGGCGGCTCTGGCCGATCAGCGAGGGATCCCCCCGGATGATCAGATCGTCTCCCTCTTCCACCGCCAGACCCGGCTTGATCCGGTTCAAGCCCGAGGACAGCGCACGGATGCGGTCGCATTCCTTGACGCGCAGGTTTGCGATGCCGGTGAAGCGCACCGGCGTTTCGTTGAATGCGGCAATCACGGCCAGCGTCGGAATAGCGTCCTGCATTTGCGATCCCTCGATGAGCGCGGGCATATCGGGCCAGGCCGCGATCATGGCGTGGGCGGCGGCGTCAGGCTGGGTGAAGCTTTCGGCGGAAAGACCCAGATCGATGCGCCCGCAGGTGATGGCTTCGGCGGCCCAGAGATAGGTGGCGGCGGAGGCATCGGGTTCTATGGCCATATCTCCAGCATGATAGCCAGTGGCCTGCACGCGCCAGATGCTTGCAGCAGGCTGATCAATCCCGGCGCCGAAATGGCGCATGACGGCGACCGTCAGGTCAATATATCCCCGTGCGCCAATCAGATCGCCCGTCAGCGCAACCTCTATCGCGCCCTCGCCCCGCGCAGCCAACATGAGCAATGCCGAGACAAACTGACTGGAAAGGCCCGCATCAACCGTGACGCGCCCGCCCTTCACGCCGCCCGTTCCATGCACCGTAACAGGCGGACAGCCCGTCGGCGCCTCCGCCTTCACGCCAAGCTGCGCCAACGCCTCCATCAGCGGACGGATCGGCCGCTTGCGCATATTGGCATCGCCATCCACTGTAATTTCGCCATCGACCAGAGCGACAGCAGCCGTGAGAAAGCGCGTGGCCGTTCCGGCATTGCCAAGGAAAAGCGGCTTGGCGGGCTTTTCCAGCCTGCCGGTGCTCTCCACGACAAATGTCGTCGCATCCGGCTCATCGATCCTGACGCCCATCGCGTTCAGCGCCTCGGCCATGCGCGCCGTGTCATCGCTCTTCAGCGCACCGGTCAGACGGCTCGTGCCCTTGGCCAATGCAGCGAGCAGCAGCGCCCGGTTAGTGATCGATTTCGATCCGGGCAGGAAGAGGCGGCCCTTCAGAGGGCGCTGCGGAGGCGTAAGGGTGACGGAATGAGGGTGCGTGTTTGTCATGGCAAGCATGCCTTACAGAAACAGGCATCTCCCGACAAACCCATTCACGGACTGAAAGCCAGCCTTGCCATCCGCACACCGGCTTGCCACAAAACGGCATGACCGACCGCCCAGCACCGCTCGCCCGCAGCGCCTTCCGGCATTTCATCCCGCTGGACACGCGCTGGCATGACAACGATGTCTTCGGCCACGTCAACAACGTCATCTATTACGCCTATTTCGACACTGTCGTGAACCGCCACTTGATGGATGCCGGGCTGCTGGATCCAAGAAAGTCCACCATCGTTGGCCTCGTGGTCGAAACCGGATGCACCTATTTCGAGAGCGTGGCGTATCCAGAAAGGCTGGAGGTCGGCATGGCGGTGGTGAAGCTTGGCCGTTCCAGCGTGACGTATCGGCTGGGCCTGTTTCGCGAGGGCGGCGGGACATGCGTGGCGCTTTGCCGTTACACCCATGTCTATGTGGACCGGGGAAGCAACAAGGCCGTGGAGATACCGGAGGCAAACCGGCGGTTGTTCGAGGGCATATATGTTTGATCTTGCATGAAAAACCACCCTGTGCCTGAATGCGCTGATGCAGCCGTCTCGGAAGAACGTCGGGAGGACGTCGAGGTCTGGCAGCCAGCCGGGAGAAAGCCATGACAACCACACGCCGCACCGCCCTGAAAGGCGGACTCGCCACCGCAGCCGCGCTTGGACTGCCAGCCATCGGAACCGCACAGACCACCCCCGCCAAAGCCCGCACATTGCGTGCGGTGATCCACGGCGACATCGGCTCGTTCGACCCGATCTGGACCACGGCGAATGTCACGTCCTACCACGCAGGGCTGATCTACGACACGCTGTTCTCGGCGGATGCTGACAACAACGCGCAGCCGCAGATGGTGGGCAAGCAGGGCGTATCCGACGACAAGAAGACCTACACATTCGAACTGCGCGACGGGCTGAAATTCTCGGACGGCTCGCCGGTGACTTCCGCCGATTGCGTGGCCTCGATCCGCCGCTGGGCCGCGCGCGACGGCTTCGGCCAGCACATGTTCCTGCGCGTGGCAGACACGCCGGTTGTCGATGACAAGACCTTCCGCATCGTGCTGAAGGAGCCCTATGGGATGGTGCAGGACGCGCTGGCCAAGCTGGGCACGAACGTCTGCTTCATCATGCGGAAAGCCGAAGCCGAGACAGACCCGATGCAGCAGGTCAAGGAGTACATCGGCTCCGGCCCCTTCGTCATGAACCGTGACGCCACCAAGCAGGGCGTGGCCTATGTCTATGACCGCCGCGCCGAATATGTTCCGCGCGCCGAGCCCGTGAGCGGTTCCGCCGGCGGCAAGGTAGCCAAGCTCGACCGCATCGTGATCGATAACATCCGCGACGAGCAGACCGCAGTTGCAGCGCTGCAATCCGGCGAAATCGACTTCATGGAAAGCCCGCCGTTTGATCTGCTGGACCAGCTCGAAGGCAACAAGGATCTGAAGCTGCAGATCCTCAATCCCACTGGCAACATGGGCTGGCTGCGCATGAACTTCCTGCATCCGCCCTTCAACAACCCGAAGGCGCGTCAGGCGATCCTGCACCTGATCAACCAGAAGGATTTCATGCAGGCGACCTTCGCCAATCCGAAATATGCGAAGACATGCGGTTCACTCTTCGCCTGCGGTACGCCCATGGAAAACGACGTCAACACAGACTGGTTCAAGTCGGCCCCAAACCAGAAGCGGGCGGCGGAACTGCTGAAGGAATCGGGCTATGACGGCAGGCCGATCGTTATCCTGCAGGCCACGACCATTCCGTTCATGAACAATTCGGCCCTGCTGCTGGCGCAGGCGCTTCGACAGATTGGCGCCAACGTGCAGCTTGCGGCTGCCGACTGGGGCGGCATCGTGCAGCGCCGCGCCAACAAGGGTGCGCCAGATGCCGGCGGCTGGAACATCTTCATCACCTGGGCTTCTGGCGCCAATGTCGGCAACCCGATCAGCCTCGCGGGACATGCCGCCATCGGAGACAAAGGCTGGTTCGGCTGGCCTGAGGATGCGGCCCACGAGGTCATGCGCAACGAATGGGCCGCAGCGCCTACGCTCGATGCCCGCAAGGCGGTCGCGCGGCGTATGCAGGAGAACGCCTGGAATTTCGTGCCCCATGCCTATCTCGGCCAGTGGGTGCAGCCAGCGGCATATCGCGCCAATATCAGAGGTGTGATCGGTATTCCGGAACTTTTGCCGTTCTGGAATATCGAGAAGGTTTAAGGCTGCTTGTTTCCTTCCCCCTTGCGGGGGAAGGTGGCCTGCGAAGCAGGTCGGATGAGGGGTATCGCGAAGCGAGCCTTTCAACGGCAGAGCTTGCCGCAGCGTTCCAAAACTTGCTTCGCAAAACCCCTCATCCGGTCGGCATCCGCCGACCACCGTGTCCCGCAAGGGAGAAGGAGGAGCCTCCTGAATGCGCATCTTCACAGCCGCTCTTGCCCTTGAGGCCAATACATTCTTCCCGCTGCCCAGCGCCTACCGAGCCTTCACGGAGAAGACCTATTTCCCTCCTGGCACGCATCCACCCTTGGCGACGCTGCAGACGGCCGCGCTCTGGGTGACGCGGGAGCGGGCGAAGACGGACGGCTTCACCGCGATCGAAGGCTCCTGCTACGCTGCCCAGCCCGGCGGCACAGCGACGCGCGATGCCTATGAGCGCATGCGCGACGAGATCATGGGGCAGCTCAAGGCGGCCATGCCTGTCGATGGCTGTGTGTTCTCGCTGCACGGCGCGATGGTGGCGGAGGGTTACCTTGATTGCGAGGGTGATTTTCTGGAGCATGTCCGCAAGATCGTTGGTCCGAAAGTGGTGGTGGGTGTCGAGCTTGATCCGCATTGCCACCTCACTGTGAAGCGCTGCGGGCTCGCCGACATCATCGTCATGTACAAGGAATATCCGCACACCGATTTCGTGGCGCGCGGGCATGAGGTTGTCACGCTGGTGAGCCGCATGATCCGGGGCGAGATCAAACCGGTGAAATCGGTCTGGGACTGCCGGACGCTCGCTTACTTCCCGACCGACCGTCAGCCCATGCGCGGCCTCGTGGACCGCATCATGGCGATGGAGGGCAAGAACGGCATTCTTTCCATTTCCATCGGCCATGGCTTCTCGCAGGGCGATACGCCGGAGACCGGCGCGCGCATCCTCGTGATCACGGATAACGACAAGGCCAGGGGAGACAAACTGGCCGGGGAGATCGGCCGCGAACTGGTCGCCATGCGCGGGATCATCCAGCCAAAGCTGCTCAGGCCGGACGACGCCATTGACGAAGCGCTTGCAATCAAGGGCACAGTGGTCATCGCGGACACCACGGATAACGCGGGAGGCGGCGCGCCATCCGACAACACGACGTTCCTGCACCGCTTGATCGCCCGCAAGGTCAAGGATTCCGCTGTCGCTCCTATGTGGGACCCCGTTGCGGTTCAACTCGCGTTTGATGCCGGCAAGGGCACAACACTGCCCTTCCGCTTCGGTGGCAAGGTCGCGCGGACGTCAGGCAAGCCGGTGGATGCGATGGTCGAGATCATCTCCACCGAGCGCGACAGCTTCCAGAGCTTCGCAGGCAGTCCGGTGCCGCTCGGTGACGTTGCTGCGGTGCGGACATCAGAAGGCGTTTCCGCCGTACTGATCTCGACGCGGGCTCAGGCCATGGGCATCGATCTCTTCGGCAACCACGGATTACTCCCGACGAGGCAGAAAATTCTGGTGGTGAAATCCAACCAGCATTTCTTCGCAGCCTTCTCGCCGATTGCCACAAAGGTGATCTATGCCTCCGGCGATGGGCCATTGACCAGCAATCCCAAGAGGTTGCCCTATCGGCACATCAACCGCCCGATCTGGCCGTTGGACAAAACAGCGAAAGGGGCGTTGATTGTGTAAGCAAGACGTCTTGCATCTGCTTTGTGCGCCCTTCGAGGCTGCGCTTCGCTGCGCACCTCAGGATGAGGATTATTGGGGGATTGCAAGGCTGCAATATTTCTCATCCTGAGGTGCTCGCCCCTTCGGCGAGCCTCGAAGGACGCACCATGCAGATGCCATCACGGGAGAGACGACCATGCGCAGCACCAGACGGACATTCATCACTGCAGCCGCAGGCCTGATCGCTGCACCGCATGTCAGCTTCGCGCAGACAGCGCCCCCGCGCGCCCGCACCCTGCGCGCCGTGATGCACTCGGACCTGCGCGTCTTCGACCCGATCTGGACCACCGCGAACATCACGGCCTATCACGGCGCGATGATCTACGACACGCTCTTTGCGGTGGATGAGAATTTTGCGCCGCAACCGCAGATGGTGGCGAAATGGGGAGCGTCTGATGACAGGAAGACCTACACATTCGAGCTGCGCGACGGCCTTGCCTTCTCCGACGGAACGCCTGTCACGTCAGCCGATTGTGTTGCCTCCATCCGCCGCTGGGCTGCGCGTGACGGTTTCGGCCAGCACCTGTTCCGCCGTGTCGCGGATACGCCTGTTGTCGATGACAAGACCTTCCGTATCGTCCTCTCGGAACCCTACGGCCTCGTGATTCAGGCGCTGGCGAAGCTCGATCCCTCGCTGTGTTTCATCATGAAAAAGAAGGATGCCGAGACCGATCCCAACACGCAGGTGCGCGACGCGCTGGGTTCCGGCCCGTTCACGATCAACAGGGATGAAACCCGCCCCGGCAACCGTTACGTCTATGATCGCAATACCGGATATAAACCGCGAAGCGAGGCGGCTTCCGGCCTGTCCGGCGGCAAAGTAGTGAAGCTGGATCGCGTGATCTACGAGAACATCGCCGATCAGGGCACCGCGCTGGCCGCGCTGCAAAATGGCGAGATCGATTTCTACGAGGTCCCGCCGCAGGATCTGCTCGACGGACTGGAGAGCGATCCCAACATCGTGGTGCAGGGCCTCAACAAGACCGGCCACATGGGCTGGATGCGGCTGAACCATCTGCATCCCCCGTTCGACAAGGTGGAGGCCCGCCGCGCCATGCTGCACCTGGTCAAGCAGTCCGACATCATGAAAGCGGTGTTCGGCGAAAAGCGCTGGAAGGAATGCGGCGCCTTCTTCGCCTGCGGCACCGATATGGAGAACGATGCCGGGCTGGATTGGCTGAAGGAAGGCCAGAACATCGCCAAAGCGCGCGACCTGTTCAAGGCTTCAGGTTATGACGGCAGACCCGTGGTTCTGCTGCAGGCTTCGGATCATTATCTGGCCAATCCCGCACCGCTGCTGATCGCACAATGGCTTCGGCAGGCCGGCGTCAATGCCGAGGTGGCATCCAGCGACTGGGGTGGCACGGTCACCCGAAGGTCCAACCGCAAGCCCCCGGCGGAAGGCGGCTGGAACATCTTCATCACAGCGGCCACGGGCTACGGCTTCTCGAACCCGATCGCCGCCAGCGGCCATGCCGCCACGGGCGACAAGGCATGGTTCGGCTGGCCGGAGAATGCGAAACAGGAGCAGTTGCGTGATGCCTGGGCACAGGCACCGACGCTTCCCGAGCGCCAGAAACTAGCCCGCGACATGCAGGCCAACGCCTATGACTATGTCCACCATGTCTATCTCGGACAGTTCTTCCGTGCCTCGGCCTGGCGCAAGAACGTCAAGGGCATCATCGGCATGCCCGAGATCGTACCGTTCTGGAATGTGGAGAAGACCTGAGGTAGTCCAGCCAGATCATGCATCTGGATATTCTCGGCCTTCAGGCCTTCGTCTGCATAGCGGAGCGCGGCAGCTTCCGCGCGGCGGCAGCGCATCTCAACCTGTCGCAGACCGCGCTCAGCCATCGCATGCGCAAGTTCGAGGATGGCGTCGGTGTTTCGCTTCTCAGCCGCACAACACGGCAGGTCGCGCTGACGCCTGCGGGCTCCGAATGGCTGCCCCGAGCGCGGCGGCTTCTCGACGAGATGACCTCGGCGCTCGACCAGCTCAGCGGCATGGCGCAGCAGGCCGAACACCGCATCGCGCTCGGCTGCCTGCCCACCATAGCGGTGGTGTGCCTGCCAGATGTGCTGACGGCATTCCGGAAAGATCACCCGGATATCCCAGTGAAAGTCTTCGACAATTCCGCCTCCGATATCGCAGCGCGGGTGCAGGCGGGTGATGCGGATTTCGGCATTACCATTGTGGCCGCCAACCGCTGGGACCTCGATCTGAAGCCGCTGGTGAAGGAGCCTTTCGTGCTGGTCTGCCGCCGGGATGACGCGCTGGCCGGGCGCGCCGGCGTGACTTGGGCCGAGATCGAGCGGCTGCCGCTCATCCGCATCAGCGCCGAAACCGGCAACCGCATCCTCATCGATGACGCGCTGGGAAGCCGCAAGGAAACGCTGAACTGGCGCTACGAGGTGCAGCGCGTGACCACCGCTGTGGCGCTGGTCAGCTCCGGCGTGGGCTACGCCATCGTGCCCAAGCTCGCGATCCGGGCTGTCGATTCGCTGAACCTGGTGACGATTCCGCTGGTTTCGCCGGGCGTTACGCGGACATTGGGCGTGATCACGCGGAAGGGACACAGCCTCTCGCCGCTGTCGGCGTATCTGCTGGGGTTGATAACGAGAGAACTGACCCAGCAGATCTGATATTTCTCCATTCATGCAAGATGCTCATCAATTTCGAAAATCAATTCATTTGCTCATCAATGGCCAGCCCGGCAAACTGCTGGACATCAAGGAGCAACCGGCATTGGCTTCGGACAATCCGCTATCGATTGCGTTCATCGGCTTTGGCGAGGTGGGACAGACCTTTGCCAGAGGCCTGCTTGCGTCCGGCGGTGTGCGGATCGCAGCCTATGATCTGATGTTCGGCCAGAACCTGCCTTATTCTATCGCGGACAAGGCCAAAGCGCTGGGCGTCGAAGTGCGTGCAGATGCGGCCAGCGCCGCACATTCGGCCCATCTTGTGATCTCGGCTGTAACGGCGGATGCGGCGGAGGATGTTGCCCTTGATGCAGCGGGTTATCTCAAGCCCGGCCAGTATTTTCTCGATGTGAACTCGGCCTCGCCCGACACCAAGCGGCGGGCGGCAGGGTATATCAATGCCGTCGGCGCGCATTACGTCGAGGGCGCTGTGATGGCGCCAGTGCTCAAGCCGGGGATCGCAGTGCCGATCCTGTCAGGCGGTCCTGAAGCTGAAAATCTGTCGCTCAGATTGAATGCGCTGGGCATGAACCTCACGCCGGTCGCCACGGACTACGGCCGCGCCTCGGCCATGAAGCTCTGCCGCAGCATCATGATCAAGGGGCTGGAAGTGCTCATGGTGGATTGCGCGGCGGCATCCGCCCATTGGGATGTGCAGACCGAAGTTTTCGCCAGTCTGAGCGAAACCTTTCCGTCCATCGACTGGCCTGCACTTTCCCTCAACATGCAGGAGCGCGTGGCGACCCACGGCATCCGGCGCTCTGCGGAGATGCGTGAGGCTGCGGAGATGGTGGCGGCACTGGGCCGCGATCCATCGCTGGTGGCCGCAGTGGCGGATGCGCAGGCGCGGGGTGCGAGGCCAAAGCCATGACACAACAGGTGCAAATCTCCCGCAGAACGGCGTTGGCATTCACGGCAGCAGCTCTCGCTGCGCCGGTCGTCCTCCGCGCCCAGCCCGCATGGCCATCGCAGGTCATCAAGTTCGTTGTGCCGTTCACGCCCGGCGGCAGCACCGATCTGCTGGCTCGCATTATCGCCCAGAAGCTCGAACCGCTGATCAAGGGCAACATCATCATCGAGAACCGTGCCGGCGCGGGCGGCGCGACGGCTGCGGCGGGAGTGGCCAAGGCGGATGCCGACGGGCACACTTTCATGATGGGCCACATAGGCACGCTGGCCTTCAACCCATCGCTCTATCCCGCCCTGCCCTATGATCCGGTGAAGGATTTCCGGCCCGTGGCGCTGATAGCCACAGTGCCCAACATCCTCGTGGTCAACCCGGAGGTTCCCGCCAAAACTTTCGGGGAGTTCCTGGCCTACGCCCGCGCCAATCCCGGCAAGCTGAACTATGGTTCCGGCGGCAATGGCAGCGCAGCACATATCGCGGGGGCGTATCTCGCGCACGCTGCGGGCATCAAGGCTGTGCATGTGCCTTACAGGGGAACCGCGCCCTCCGTGAACGATCTCGTGGCGGGCACGATCCAGTTCACGCTGACTGGCGGACCCGCCGTGTTGCCGCTGGTCGCAAGCGGTCACCTGCGGGCGCTGGCGGTATCAAGCCTGACGCGCCTGCCCTTCGTGCCCGATCTGCCGACCATCGCCGACAGCGGTTTGCCTGGTTTCGAGGCGGTGCAATGGTATGGTCTCGTGGCGCCGACGAAGACACCTGATATCATCGTGAGCCGCCTGAATCAGATGATCAACAGTTTGATGGATGCCCCTGAAATCGTGAAGACTCTTGAGAATGACGGCGCGCTGGCGCTGCGCAAGACGCCGGAGGAATTCGCCGCCCATATCCAGAGCGAGATTACACTCTGGCGCGGCGTGATCCAGCGCGCAGGGATCAGCATCGGATGAGAGCCATACGCTGCATGATGATGCGGGGTGGAACCTCGAAAGGCGCGTATTTCCTTGCGGAAGACCTGCCGTCAGAGATCGCTGCCCGTGACAAGCTTCTGCTTGCTGTCATGGGCTCGCCTGACCCCCGCCAGGTCGATGGTCTGGGAGGCGCACATCCTCTGACAAGCAAGGTCGCGATTGTCTCGCGCTCAACTCTGGCGGGCTGCGATATCGATTTTCTCTTCGCCCAGGTCGGCGTTGACAAGCCAATGGTGGATACCACGCCGAACTGCGGCAACATCCTCTCCGGCGTCGCGCCCTTTGCCATCGAGCGTGGACTGGTGGCTGGCATGCCGGGCGAGACAAAGGTGCGGGTGCGCACCGTCAACACGGGCACAATCGCCGATCTCACGGTGCAGACGCCTGATGGCCATGTGAACTATGCAGGCGAGGCGCGGATTGATGGCGCGCCGGGAACCTCCGCTCCCATAACAGTGAATTTCCTCGATGCGGAAGGCTCGGTCTGCGGCAAGCTCCTGCCCACCGGCAATGTGCGCGATATCATCCTCGGCGTGCCCGTCACGCTGATCGACAACGGCATGCCGGTCATCGTGATGAAGGCCAGCGATGTCGGTCTCACGGGATACGAACCGCGCGATCAGCTCGACAAGGATCTGGAACTGAAAAAGCGCCTCAACGCTATCCGCCTGATCGCCGGGCCGATGATGAACCTCGGCGATGTTGCGGCCAAGGCCGTACCCAAGATCGCACTGGTTGCTGCCCCCGCGCAAGGCGGTGCCATCTGCACCCGCAGCTTCATCCCGCATGAATGCCATGCCTCCATCGGCGTTTTCGCGGCGGTGACCGTGGCGACTGCGGCAGCGCTGCCGGGATCACCGGCGGCGGAGGTGGCGCAACTGCCCAAGGGGCAGTTCAAATCCGTCAGTGTCGAGCACCCCACGGGCGAGTTCACGGTCAATCTCACTATGGGCGGGCCGGGGCGCGAAACGGTCGTGGAACGCGCAGGTTTGCTGCGCACCGCGCGCAAGCTTTTTGATGGAACGGCATATGCGCCGGAAGCGGCAACGGGATAAACCATGAGCGACAAACAGAAAACAGGCCTCGTGATCACAGCGCATCCCGGCGACTTCGTCTGGCGTGCAGGCGGTGCGATTGCGCTGCACGTCAAGCGCGGCATGCGCGTGAAAATCCTCTGCCTGGCCTATGGCGAGCGCGGCGAAAGCCAGTTTGCCTGGAAACAGGCCGGCGCCACGCTGGCCGAGGTCAAGGCCGGGCGGAAAGATGAAGCCGAACGCGCATCAGCGGTGCTGGGTGCCGAGATCGAGTTTATGGATGCAGGCGATTATCCCTTGCGCACCAATGAGAAGATGCTCGACCGCGCCATCGATATCTTCCACGAGATGCATCCGTCCTTCGTCCTGACGCATTCGCTGGAGGACCCCTATAACGTCGACCACCCCGAAGCGACGCGCTTCGCACAGGAGGCCCGCATCATCGCGCAGGCCGCCGGTCACAAGCCGGATTCCGCCCGCGCCTATGCCGCGCCGCCCGTGTTCCTGTTCGAGCCGCACCAGCCCGAGCAATGCAATTTCAAGCCCAATGTCATCCTCAACATCGACGAGGTCTGGGAGCAGAAGCGCAAGGCTTTCGAGGTGCTGGCCGCGCAGAAGCACCTTTGGGAATATTACACCCGCGTGGCGCTGAACCGCGGCATGCAGGGCGGGCGCAATTCAGGCAAGGCCATGACCTACGGCGAAGCCTATCAGCGCCTCTTCCCCGAAGCCCTGGAGAGCCTCGCATGAAGCCAGTTGTCGTCACAAATATCCCGCGTGCAGACAGCGCTGCCATCACCACGCTGCAGCGTCTGGGTACATCCACAACCCATGAGGCCATGGGGCGGCTCGGCCTGATGAAGCCCTACATGCGGCCGATCTACGCAGGTGCACAGATCGCAGGCAGCGCCGTCACTGTGCTGGCACAGCCCGGCGACAACTGGATGATTCATGTCGCGGTCGAGCAGATCAAGCCAGGCGACGTGCTGGTTGTGGCCTGCACGACGGACAACACGGATGGTATGTTCGGTGACCTTCTCGCGACATCATTGAAGGCGCGCGGAGCACTGGGTCTGATCATCGATGCCGGGGTGCGCGACGTGAAGACACTGACCGAAATGGGATTTCCCGTCTGGTCCCGCGCCATCTCGGCCAAGGGCACGGTCAAGGCCACGCTGGGCTCGGTCAACATTCCCGTGGTCTGCGCAGGAGCGCTGGTGAACCCCGGTGACGTAGTGGTGGCCGATGATGATGGCATCGTGGTCGTGCCGCGCAAATCTGCGGTCGAAGTCGCGGCCACGGGAGCGGCCCGCGAAGCCAATGAGGAAGAAAAGCGTCAGCGGCTTGCATCGGGAGAACTGGGCCTCGACATGTACAAGATGCGCGAGGCGCTGACGAAAGCAGGGCTTGTCTATCGCGATCACGACGGCGAATAATCCGGACAACAAACAGATGCGGCGCAAAGCGCCCGCACATCAGGAGGAGACACCATGCGCAGACATTTTCTGAAGGCGCTCGCAGCTACCGCACTCGCAACGCTTATGTCGGCGACAGCACAGGCGCAGGAGAGCATCAAGATCGGCCTGATCCTGCCGATGACAGGTCCGTTCACCTCAACCGGCAAGCAGATCGCGGCGGCGGCAAATCTCTACATCCAGCAGAACGGCGCGACCGTGGCGGGCCGCAAGATAGAACTGATCCTCAAGGACGACACCGGCGTGGCCGATGTCACGAAGCGTCTGGCGCAGGAACTGATCGTCAACGACAAGGTGACGGCCATCGCGGGCTTCGGCCTGACACCTTTGGCGCTCGCGACCGCCCCGCTGGCTACGCAGGGCAAGACACCCATGGTCGTCATGGCGGCAGCCACCTCCATCATCACGGAACGCTCGCCCTTCATCGTGCGCACCAGCCAGGTCGTGCCGCAGATAGCCGGTCCTTTCGGCACCTGGGCCGCCGCGCAGGGCATGAAGCGGGTTGTGACCATCGTCTCGGATTTCGGCCCCGGCCATGACGTCGAGACCTCTTTCTCCGCCTCCTTCAAGGAAGCGGGCGGTCAGGTCGAGAACATGCGGGTGCCGCTTCAGAATCCGGATTTCTCGCCTTTCCTGCAACGTGTGGCCGATGCCAAACCCGAGGCGCTTCTGGTCTTCGTGCCATCGGGTGCAGGCTCCGTCTTCATGAAGCAGTTCGCCGAGCGCGGTCTGGACAAGAGCGGCATCCGTCTCATCGGCACCGGTGACGTGACCGATGACGATATCCTGAACGGCATGGGCGATGTGGCGCTGGGCGTCACCACCGCGCACCATTATTCGGCCTCGCACGACAGCCCGGAGAACAAGGCCTATGTCGAGGCCTTCAAGAAGGCCAACAACGGCCTGCGCCCCAACTTCATGTCAGTCGGCGGTTATGATGGCATGCATGCCCTTTACGAGGGCCTGAAGAAAACCAACGGTGCAGGCGGCGAAGCCCTGGTGGATGCGATGAAGGGCCTCAAGTGGAACAGCCCGCGCGGCCCAATGTCCATCGATCCTGAAACCCGCGACATCATCCAGAACGTCTACATCCGCAAGGTCGAGCGCGTGAACGGAGAGCTCTACAACATGGAGTTTGCGACGATCCCGAATGTCAAGGATCCGGTGAAGGCGAAGAAGTAAGTATCTGCGACCAATGTCCCTGATCCGAATGCTACCCGATGAACGGCGTTCCATCCCTCCCCCTTGCGGGGAGGGTGGCGAACGGAATGAGCCGGGAGGGGGTCGCGCTGGCCTATCCGGAGAGTTTTGCGCGACCCCCTCCCGACCCTGCGCTGCGCTGCGGGCCACCCTCCCCGCAAGGGGGAGGGATGGGAGTGCGCGCCAATGCTGACACTGCTCTTCGACGGCATCGCCTACGGCATGGTGCTGTTCGTTCTCGCCAGCGGATTGTCTGTGACGCTGGGGCTGATGAATTTCGTCAACCTCGCGCACGGCGCTTTCGCCATGGCGGGCGGCTATGTCACCGTGGTGCTGATGCAGCGCTATGGCGTGCCGTTCCTGTGGACGCTGCCAGCGGCGTTTCTGTTCTCGGCTGCGGCTGGCCTTGTGCTGGAACAGCTGCTCTATCGCCCGATGTATGCCAAGAGCCATCTCGACCATGTGCTGTTTTCCATCGGTATTGTCTTCATGGCGGTCGCCGCGACGGATTATGTCATGGGCTCGACACAGCAGATAATCCGGCTGCCACAATGGCTGCAAGGGCGGTTTGATGTGCTGGGCGTCAGCGTCGGGCGCTACCGCCTGTTCGTGATCGCGCTCTGCGGGGTACTGGCCATTGCACTGCAATGGGGCTTCACGCGCACACGCTTCGGCAGCCGTCTGCGCGCGGCGGTAGATGATGCGCGTGTCGCGCGCGGCCTGGGCATTCCGGTCAACGCACTCTTCGCATTCACATTCGCACTGGGTTCCGGCCTTGCAGGTCTGGGCGGAGCGCTGGGCATAGAATTGCTGGGACTGGATCCGACCTTCCCGCTCAAGTTCATGATCTACTTTCTGATCGTGGTGACAGTGGGTGGGACATCCACCATCACCGGGCCGTTTCTCGCTGCGATGGTGCTGGGCACTGCCGATGTCGCGGGCAAGTATTTCGTGCCGCAGGTTGGGGCCTTCATCATCTATGCCGTGATGGTCGCGGTGCTGTTGCTGAAGCCCGAAGGCCTGTTCGCGAGATCGCGGACATGAACGATACAGCGCTTCAGGACCGCATCAGGAGATCTCTGCACGAGGCTAGGCGCTGGCATCCCGCGGAAATCCTGTTCTGGGTGCTGGCATTGGCCGCCTTTTTCCTCTTTCCCCGGCAATTGCTGATCCTCAATGAGATCGCCATCATCGCGCTCTTCGCGCTCTCGCTCGATCTCATTCTTGGCTATGCCGGCATCGTTTCGCTGGGGCATGCCGCCTTTCTCGGCGCGGGCGCTTATGCAGCGGGGCTGTTTGCCATCCATGTCAATGCTGATCCGTTGCTGGGCCTTGTTGTCGGAATCGCTGTTGCAGCGGCGCTGGGCCTGATCACCTCTCCTCTTGTGCTCAAGGGCAATGATCTCACCCGCCTCATGGTGACGCTGGGGATCGCGCTCCTGCTGCTGGAACTGGCAAATTCGCTTGGCAAGATCACGGGCGGTGCCGATGGTTTGCAGGGCATCGTGATGAAGCCGCTGCTCAGCCAGTTCGAGTTCGATCTCTTCGGCAAGACGGCCTATCTCTATTCGCTCGCCGTGCTGTTCGTACTGTTCGTCATCGCACGACGCATCGTTCATTCGCCTTTCGGCCTGTCGCTGCGCGCCATCCGCGACAACCGGTTGCGGGCGACGGCATCAGGTGTGTCTCCCTCCCGGCGGCTGGCTGCGGTTTACACTTTGTCCGCCGCTTATGCAGGAGCAGCAGGCGCACTGCTGGCGCAGACCACGCAGTTCGTATCGCTCGACGTGCTGGCATTCCACCGCTCTGCCGATGTGATGCTGGTGTTGATCATCGGCGGCACCGGCTATCTTTATGGTGGTATAATCGGGGCAATCGGCTTCAAGTTCCTGCAGGACTGGCTGGCCGCGCTGACCCCGCAATACTGGCAGTTCTGGGTCGGGTTCCTGCTTGTCGTCTTTGTCCTGGGTGGTCGCGAGATCATCCATGGCGGGATCAAGGCGCTGGTGGTCCGGATTCCGTTCTTTCGGCAGCCCAAGGTCAATTCACCATGACCGCGGCTCTCCAGACCTTCAGCCTGTCCAAACAGTTTGGCGGCATCACCGCGACGGATGATGTGTCCTTGACGCTGGAGGCAGGCGCTCGCCACGCCTTGATCGGCCCCAATGGCGCAGGCAAGACAACCCTGGTCAACCTCCTTGCCGGCATGCTGGCGCCAAGCGCCGGGCGGGTCGAACTGCTGGGGCAGGATATCACCGGCCTCAGCCCGGATACCCGCGTCAGGCGCGGCATGGCCAGGACATTCCAGATCAACCAGCTCTGCGGCGCGATGACGACGCTGGAGATGATCGCCATGGTCGTCTCCGAACGGTTGGGCTGCGGCAGCAATCTTTTTCAGCTGCTTGACGCAAACAATTCAGTCATTCGCGAGACCGCCGATATCATCCGCCGTTTCAGGCTGGATGATATCCTTGATGAGCGGATATCGACGCTTCCGTATGGCAAGCAGCGCCAGATTGAAATCGCATCCGCGTTCGCTGCGAAGCCCAGGGTGCTCCTGCTGGATGAACCTGCAGCCGGTGTGCCCGAAACCGAGCGCCGCGCATTGCTGGACACGGTTGCAGCCCTCCCCGCCGATGTTTCCGTGCTGCTGATCGAGCACGACATGGATATCGTATTCCGCTTCGCCACGCGCATCACCGTGATGGTCAATGGCCGCGTTTTGGCGGAAGGCACTCCGAAGGAAATGGCTGCAGACGCGCGCGT
>CAXTUM010000001.1:0-24474 GCA_964247205.1 uncultured Beijerinckiaceae bacterium | reverse complement strand
AGCAGGCGTTTGATCCGGAAAACCGGATGAACCCAGGCAAGATTGCGGCACCCCCCCCTTCCCCCAAGGGGGAAGGGGGAAGTATTCTTCGTTTCGATGACAGCAGCCTGATGCGTTTTGGCGATGGCTATCAAACAGCCCTTCCCGCACCCGCCAGCCTCGACTGGTCGGAGCACGGCAGTTTCGGTGCTGCTGTCGAGATGTGCAACAACAACGGAACCTGCCGGAAGCTTTCGGGCGGCGCCATGTGCCCATCTTATCGGGTGACGAAGGACGAGACGCATGTGACCCGCGGCAGGGCGAACGTGTTGAGGCTGGCGATCTCTGGACAGCTCGGGCCGGATGCACTGACTTCTCCCGAGATGAAGGAAGCGATGGATCTCTGCGTCGGCTGCAAGGCCTGCCAGCGGGAATGCCCGACCGGCGTCGACATGGCGAAGATGAAGGTGGAATTCCTCAGCCACTATCATTCCCGGCACGGCCTGCCGCTGAAAGAACGGCTGGTGGCGCATCTGCCGCGTTATGCGGGGCTGGCTGCGAAGCTCGCGCCTCTGCTGAACCTGCGGGACAGACTGCCGGGGCTGGCTGTGCTGTCGGAGAAGCTGCTGGGCTTCTCCGCACGCCGTTCATTGCCGGTCTGGCGCAAGCCGTGGCGCGAAAGCGGCGAACTGGCTTCGCCTGCCGATGTCATGGGGGACGGGCTTGATGTCATCCTGTTCGGCGACACGTTCAACCGCGCCTTCGAGCGGGAGAATCTGGAAGCCGCAGCACGCGTGCTGAAAGCGGCGGGATACCGGCTGCATCATGTGCACCCTGGCAACGGCGGCAGGCCTTTGTGCTGCGGGCGCACCTATCTTTCCTGCGGACAGGTGAATGAGGCGCGGCATGAGGCGACGCGCACGGCGGAAGCATTGCTGCCTTTCATCGCGCGGGGCGCGAAGGTGGTTGGACTTGAGCCCTCCTGCCTGCTGACTCTCCGGGATGAATTCGGCGCGCTGCTTCCGCCAGCAATGGCCGCACCGGTCAAGGCGAATGCGCTGCTGATCGAGGAATTGCTGGCCGCTGATCTTGGCTCTGGAAAAGTGTCCCTTTCGCTGAAGGATCAGGCAGGCCGCAAGGCGCATCTCCACGGACATTGCCACCAGAAGGCGTCAGGCGTGATGGGTGCGGTCGAGGCCTGTCTCAAGGCAGTGCCGGGGCTTGATGTCAGCGTGATCGAATCCAGCTGCTGCGGCATGGCGGGCGCTTTTGGATATGAAGCGAAGCACATTGATGTCTCGATGCAGATGGCGGAACTGTCCCTCCTGCCCGCCGTGCGGAAGGCGGGTGCGGACGATCTCATCGTGGCAGATGGCACATCATGCCGGCATCAGATTCATGATGGTGCAGGGCGCGATGCGGTGCATGTCGTGCGGGTTCTGGACGACGCGCTTGATGGCATCCATCAGCAAGTTTCGGGTGTGCGCGGGGTGTGACAGCGCCTACAAACGTGGCTTGGAATTGAGGCTGCAATGAACGCAAAAGACTGGAGCCGGATGCTGCTGCTGTCGCTTCTGTGGGGCGGCACCTACATGCTGGCAGCCATTGCTCTGAAGGGCTGGCCAGCGGGTGCGGGCAATGGCGTGACACCGCTCGTGCTGGTCTGGCTGCGCGTCACAATCGCGGCCATCACCCTGCTGATCATCCTGAAAGTGCTGGGTGTCGCCATCCCGCGTGACCGGAAGGTGTGGGTCGCGTTCTTCGGCATGGGCATCCTCAACAACGTGATTCCGTTCAGCCTGATCTTCTGGGGGCAAAGCCAGATGCCCGCCAGCGTCGCGGCGGGACTGGCCTCCATCCTTAATGCCACGACACCGCTGTTCACGGTTGTCGTGCTGCATGTCTTCACGGGCGACGAGAAGGTGACGCCGCTGAAGATAGCGGGCGTTCTCCTCGGTCTCACCGGTGTGGCGATCATGATCGGGCTGGATGTATTGTCCGGCATCGGTGCCGGAGCAATGGGCCAGATCGCCTGTCTGGCAGCTGCCGTAGTCTATGCCTTTTCAAGCCTTTATGGACGGCGCTTCAAGGCCATGGGCATCACGCCGATGCAGACGGCGCTGGGCCAGTTGACGGCCAGTACGGTCATGATGTCTGTCATCATAGGCGTTATCAGCCAGCCCTGGAACAGGCCGATGCCAGGCGCGGCGCCAATCGCCAGCATCATCGCCATGGGCATCTTCTCGACGGCGCTGGCCTATATCCTGTTCTTCCAGATTCTCTCGAGCGCGGGGGCAACAAACCTGATGCTGGTGACATTTCTCATTCCCGTCAGCGCCATCCTTCTGGGTATTGCCGTACTGGGTGAGGTGCTGAAGGTGCAACACCTTATCGGCATGGCGTTTATCGGGCTGGGACTGGCGGCGATTGACGGCAGGCTGTGGCGGAAGCTGCGGGCTTAACCTTCGCGCCGCCAGCGCTCGCTTGGCGTGCGCATGGTCACCAGCTCTTCCGCAGCGCTTGGATGAAGGGCCATCGTCGCATCAAAATCCGCCTTCCTGGCATTCATCTTGACCGCGATGCCGAGCAATTGCGCCATCTCGCCCGCATCCTCGCCGAGGATATGCACGCCGATAACGCGGTCGGTTTCGCCATTGACGATGATCTTCATGATCATCCGCTCGTCACGGCCTGACAGGGTGGCCTTCATGGGCCGGAAAGAAGCCTTGTAGATATCGACAGCCATGCAGGTTGCCTTCGCCTGCGCTTCGGTCAGGCCCACCGTGCCGATCTCCGGCGTTGAAAAGACAGCGGTTGCGATATCGCTGTGATCCACTGTCCATGCCTGGCCGCCGAAAGTGCTGTCAGCATAGGCATGCCCCTCGCGGATCGCGACCGGCGTCAGAGTGATCCGGTTCGTCACATCGCCGACCGCGTGGATATGCGGAATGTTCGTGCGGGAGGAGGCATCGACAAGGATCTCGTTTTCCTGGCCGATCTTGACGCCAGCCTTGTCGAGGCCAAGGCCTTCCACGTTAGGCGAGCGGCCTATGGCGAACATCACCTGATCGGTGTCCAGCGCCAGACCGCCCTTCGTGCGGGCCACGAGACCTGATGGTGTCTTCTCGATAGCTGAAAACACATCGTTGAAAATAAAGCGGATGCCGCGCTTCTCATAGGCCGCCCGCAGGCCGTTGCGCATGTCCTCATCGAAGCCGCGCAGGATGTTGCCGCCGCGGTAGACCAGCGTGACCTCGGCTCCCAGCCCGGCGAACAGCCCCGCGAATTCCACCGCGATATAGCCGCCTCCGGCAATCACGATCCGCTTTGGAAAGGTTGGCAGGTCGAAGGCCTCGTTGGAACTGATGGCGTGTTCCACACCCGGCAAATCCCCCGGCATATTGGGCCTGCCTCCGGTTGCGATCAGAATATGCTTCGCGGTTACCTTCCGTCCATCTGACAGCAGCCGAATGGTATGCGCGTCTTCCAGGACTGCGCGGGACTTCACGACGGTGACGCCCGCCTTGTCCTGTGTCTGGGTATAGATGCCTTCGAGGCGCGTGATTTCCCTCTCCTTGGCGCGCACCAGCGTCGGCCAGTCGAAGCTCGGTTCCGGCACGGTCCAGCCAAAGCCCGCCGCGTCCTCGAAGCTGTCCTGAAAACGCGAGGCATAGACCAGCAGTTTCTTGGGCACGCACCCCCTGATCACGCAGGTGCCGCCCATGCGGAATTCTTCCGCCAGCATCACCGCCGCGCCATGCCCCGCCGCAATGCGTGCCGCACGCACGCCGCCGGAGCCCCCGCCAATCACGAAGAGATCAACATCATGGGCGGTCATGGGAAGGCTTTCTGCAAGGGATCAAAACCAGATAGTCAGCAGTACGGCGCTTTACAACGGCGCGGCTGATCCGCCTTCGGCCTGAAGCTCCTGCGCGGTCGCAAGAAAGCCGGCGGCAGATGCCGCAATCGCCGCGACCCACCAGGCCTGCCATGCGCCATGACTGACGAGCGCAATGGCGCAGACAACAGCCGCCCATGTCAGCATGAAGGGTTGCAGGCGGGGATCGGCGCGCCCGATGGATCTGAACAGGAAGATGAAAAGCACGGCCACAAGTGCGGCGCCTGCCAGACCCAGCTCGACCCAGAGCTGGAGAAAGGCATTGTGCGGGTGGCTTGCGCCCAGCAGCGTCACCCGCTCCGGAGCGATTTCCTTCGCCACCGCCGCATTCTGCAGGTTGAGGCTGGAGCCGAACCCGTTGCCCAGCAGCCACTTTCTCTGCGCTGCCGCCTCGAAGCTCAGCCAGATATTGACGCGATCATCGGAATGTCCGGCTGCCATCGCCTTATGAAAGCTCGCTCCCAGCGCCTGTTTGGCCAGCGTGCCAAAGTATGGCGACGTCGCCAGCACTGTCAGTACCGCGGCAAGGCCGAGCCAGTTCGTCAGACGGGGCAAAAACCACGCCATGGGCAGCACGAGCACGCCGACGAGCAAGCCCAGCACCGCCGTCTGGCTTTCGCCCGTGTAGACCGCAAGCGGAACAGGCGCGAGCAGCGCCAGCAGCAGCCATTGCCTGCGCACCGCCACAAGCGCCAGCAATGGCCAGACCAGAAGCGTCAGCGTCACGATGGAGCGGTTGTAACTGTAGTCAGTTGCGCGCCCGCCGGTGATTTGCCGGAGCTGGAAGCCTGTCTTGAGATCAATGATGATGATCAGACCGGCCAGGCCTGCCGCAAGGCTCCACCAAACTGCGCGGCTCCTATGGGCGATAACCGGCAAAGCCAGCGCCAGAATGATCCCGCAGGCCACTGGGACAATGAACTGAATGAACTGGTTGAGCGAGGCGCTGCGGTTATGCGCCCACAGACACGACGTGAGCATGAGCGCGATCAGTGCGCCTGCTGCCCAGGACACCGGAGCGCCAAGAACCTGGGCGGCAGTCTCCCTGAGCTGGCTCAGAGGGAGGGCATGGAACACGGCAACCGCTGCAAGAATGGCGGCCAATCCCAGAAACAGCGGAGAAGACTTGCTCGCAGGCACCATCATCAGCGGCAGAACCACGCCCAGAACGAACGTGGCAGCGAAGCCCGCATGCCCTGCGCGGGAAAGAGGTCTGTCAGGCATGCCGACGCCCGTGATCAGAGCTGGATGTTCTTCTTGCGCAAATCTTCCCGCAACTTGTCCATCATCACATTGCCGAGCGTCTGGGAAAACACCTGCATGGCCGAGAACAGCTCATTGAGGATCTGGCCCTGCGAGTTCACGTACTTCTGGCCAGCCGCAGACTTGAAAAAGGTCGCGATCTCCTTGAGCTCAGGCTCGGAAATCTGCGTGGCGTAGAGACGGGCGGCGATCAGGATCATTTGGTCCGTCCGCGTGTTGAGCTCGGCGATGATCGGCTTCAGCGACTCTTCCATGTCCTTGATGATCTCGGGGCGCGTGCGCGAGTATCCCGAGCGGATCTGGTCGGCGATCTGGGGAACCATGCCCTCGAACGTGCGTGCAAGGCCCGAGCCGGTCACAACCTCGCGGGCTGCGGCGAGGTGCGATTCGCTGAGCACTGGTGCGGTTTGTGCTGGTGCGGCCAGGGGAGGCTGCTGCGCCATGGCGGGAACAACGGAAACCATCAGGGCCATAGCGAGGAACAACTTGCGCAGCGTGATCATGAGCAGAAAGCCTTCATATCAGGGATTGGCGAGCGTTACGCCGTCCTGTCGATAACAGCAACCCCGTTGGGCGATGCCAGGAAAGCCCGAGAGCACAGGCCGATGAACAACCCATGCTCCACGACGCCCGGGATTCTGTGCAGGGCAGCATCCAGAGCTTCGGGATCGTCTATGTAGCCCAGATGCGCGTCGAGTATCAGGTGCCCGCCGTCTGTAACCAGAGGTGCGCCTTGTGCGGTCTTGCGCAGGCTGACCACGGCGGAGCCGCAAACAAGCTCGACCATCCGCTGCGTGGCGCCCAGACCAAACGCATTCACCTCGATCGGCAGGGGAAAGGCCCCCAGAACGCCAACCTGCTTGCTGATATCGGCGATGACCACCATGTCGCGGCTGGCGGCAGCCACGATCTTCTCGCGCAGCAGCGCCGCGCCGCCGCCCTTGATCAGCCGGAGATGCGAATCAAGCTCGTCCGCACCGTCAACGGTCAGATCAAGCTCTGGTGTTTCATCCAGCGTCGTCAGCGGGATCGCGAGGCTGCGGGCCTGCGCCGCCGTCACTTCCGATGTGGGGACGCAGATGACTTTCAGCCCTGCGCGGACGCGTTCGCCCAGCAGGTTGACGAAATGCTTCGCCGTGGAACCGGTGCCGAGACCCAGCCGCATGCCATTTTCCACCAGCTTGAGAGCTTCGGCAGCGGCGTCCCGCTTGAGTTGTTCAGTGGACATTCATCCTCTTCCCGCGATTCTGTTGGCTTGTACGATCTGGGAATGCATCTTCAAAGGGGGCAGAGCGTCTGCCCACCGGAAATTCGAGGCATCGAAGTGCGGGCTGGAATACTGAAATGGTTCGGTCTTTCTGCGGCTTTGAGCCTTGCTGCCATGGCTCCCGTCAGGGCGGATCAGCTGGATGACGCCACCTGCAGCTCGGCCCGCAGCGCGGCTTTTGCCGATGGCCCGGCGCTTTCGCCCCAATCCATGACCATCGTTGCCATCGGTTCATCCTCGACCGAAGGCATTGTCCGCAATGCCCGCAACAAGGTCTATCCGGCCGCCTTGCAGACTTCGCTTTCCAAACTGTGGCCGAAGGCAGAGTTGACAGTTGTCAACAAAGGCAAGGGCGGCGAGACCATGCGCGATACGGTCGCGCGGTTCGAGACCGATGTCATCGCCCTTAAGCCGTCGCTGGTGATCTGGCAGCTGGGCGTGAATGACGTGCTCCGCTACAACGGCCTTGAGGGGCGGCACGAGGAAATCCAGTCCGGCCTCAAGATCCTGACGGACAAGGGCATTCCCGTCGTTCTGCTCGACCTGCAATATGCGCCGATGGTGATCAGGGATCCCGATGCGCTGCCGATGCAGGCGCTGATCGACAGGGCTGCCCGCACCGGTCCCAAGGGACGCGTTTTCCATTTCAAGCGGTTTGCGGCGATGAAACAGCTCGCCGAGACCCATCAGGTGGGTATGGCGGAAATGACGGACCGCGACGACCTCCACATGACCGATGCGATGCATCTCTGCGTGGGACAGCTTCTGGCCGAGATGATTTCGGCCAAGCCGCAGGTGGCGGAGAGCGCAAAACCCTGATCTCTGCTTTTATTTCGGCAAAATAACGCGGACGAGTGCCCATTGGCCGAGCGTTCTGTGAGCACCTGCATCCGACTCCACAGATTGTTTTCGATGGCCCAGGCCTGCGCCAGCAAAGCCATGATCCCGGCCAGGGTGACCGTGACGTGCCAGAAGTCTGCTCCCTCGCCTTCGTAGAGGACGACCGAACCTAACAGCGCCAGAAACGTTCCGGCAATGAAAACCGGCAGCGAATGGCGCCCGGCACGGCTGATTGAGGCGCCAATACCGCGCGTCATGAACGCAGCGTCACGGGGAATCATGACAGCCGCCAGCCAGACCTTGGCGAGCATATCGGTCAGCCTGTGCCAGGACAGCAGCGCCTTGTCTGAATCGATGCTGAAGCTGAAGGCCACGAAGGGCTCAAGCGCAGGGATCATCCGCCACGGTGCGGCATAGAGGAAGGCGAAGACCACATAGGCTGCAGCGCCGAGCGTAAGCGCAGCAACCAGGGGGCGCGGCAATCTCGACCAAACCGCATCACTCGTGAGCTGGGCGGTTGTTGCGCCCATCACGAAAAGCAGCGCCCACGCAAACGGGTTCAGGAACCAGCCATCCGGATTGCCCAGATTGGGCAAGGTCCAGCCGAACGTTTGAGCGGCCGCGTAAACTGCTGCTGCCGAGATGACCGGCAGCAGCACATGCAAGCGCTGGCCGAGCACGATAATCGGCAACAACGCGAGAAGAACCACATAAAGCGGCAGGATATCGAGATAATTCGGCATATAAGTCAGAACGGGCAGCCTGATCATGGCCGCAAGCGGGTCGTCCAGCAGGGGCTGCAGGCCCAGCTTGCGGATGACATCAAACCCGGTCCCATGGAAATGAGCAGCCAGGGCAAAAACCAGCACCCCTGCAACCATGGCGGCGTGCGCGAAATAGAGCGTGCGGATGCGCGCAAAAACCGCGCGGCAACCTTCGGCCAGGCCGTTGTTCAGGATGACCTTGCGATAGGCATAAACGCCTGACATGCCTGCGATGAAAACGAACATCTCAGCGGCATCGGCAAACCCCATGCTCTGCAGGGTGATCGCTGCAAACCGGTTGCCCGAAACATGGTCGATGAAGATCATCAGCAGCGCGATCCCGCGGAAAAAATCAAGGCGCAGGTCACGACCGGGCGCAATGATGCTCTTGCTGCAAGCAGCAGGCAAAATAACGGAAAAGGGATGCGATAACTCAGACACGGGAATTCATTCGGCGCCCGGGACAGCGCCGTCCTGAAATGTGAAACGGATGTTACGGCTGCGGACGCCTCTCGCCGGCCGATCTGGTTCTGGTCCTTGTGGTTTCAGCAGGAGATGAAGCCTGCCGACCCAATCCACCATTTCGCGGAACGCCCCGGAATGATGAACGCCAGATGAACATCCATATAGGATATTCAGGTTCACGAATAGTGAATCCAGTATTACGGTTTCGTCACAAAAGCGCACATTTCCGTGAACCTGATGTTCAGACCGGCAGACCGGCCCATGCCTGCGATGAGACCATACGCATTTTCATGACAATTTTTCAGGGGCTTCACCCATTGTTCAGTCGGCATAATGTCATATGAGTGTCATGATCTTGCCGGTGGGGGACTAAGTGACAGATATCACGGCGCAGAAGCTGGCATCGACAGGGCCAGCCGGTCAAAGCGCCGGGTCTTTCTCGGCCAGGGTGTCCTGGGCATTGGTCCTGGCGATCTGTCTCGTCATGATCAGTTTTTTCTGGATGAACGAATGGCCTCATGCCAACGCTGCCTATTCGGTGGCGGTCACAGGGGCGATCATCGCATTCTTCGCAGCGCTGTCGGGCCGGATGCTGTTCGCAACGATTCTGGCTGCCTCACAGGTCGGAATTGTCTGCGTCGCCGCAATCGTCAAGCTCAAGACAATGGACATGCTGGTGCATGCCTATGACCTCTATTTCTATCTGCGGTCGTGGTCGACGGTCGAGTTTCTGGCGACGTCCTACCCGCTTTATGCCTTCGGTCTGCTCGGCGCCCTGGCAGGAAGCCTGGTCCTTGCGATACTGGTATACCGGCTGGATGGTGCAAGAACCGCACGCTGGAAAGCAGGTGTGGCCTTCCTCGCACTGGGTGCTGCCAGTGTTGCGATCAACGAGGCGCAGGGCGAACGCCGGCATATGCATCTCTACTACGGCGGCCGCTATCTCTCGACCTATTATGGCTCTATGCCGGAAACAGTCCGCACGGTCTGGCGCGGGCAGATGCTGGAAGCCGCGCCGCAGGCCAGCGGGCCGCTGTTTGCGCCGCTCGGCGCCTGCGCCACGCCCAACAAGAAGCCGCATATCATCCTGATCCATCAGGAATCGGTGGTGCCGCCATCGCATTTCCCCGGGCTCGAATATGACCGGTCCGCCGATCCGTTTTTCCAGTCGCATGACGGCAAGCTGCACAGGATGCGGGTCGAGACCTATGGCGGCGCGTCATGGCTGACGGAATTTTCCGTGCTGGCCGGCGTTTCCACCCACTCATTCGGCTCGATGCGGCAGTTCGTGCAGGCCTTCATGGAGGGAAAAGTCCGCGAGACCGTCCCGCAGGTGCTGGCGGATTGCGGTTACCGCAATGTCATCTTTTATCCCATGATGAAGAATTTCGTGTCGAATGCCCGGTTCTACGAGTCCATCGGACTCAAGGAAATCTTCGACATGAAGGACCAGAAAGCCCCGACCACCAACGAGCGTGACCAGTTCTACTACGCCAATGCGATGGACGAGATGGAGCGGCACTTCAAGGCGAGCGACAAGCCGCTGTTCACTTTCATTCAGACCATGTCGGCCCATTGGCCCTATGACTGGAAGATGTTCCCCGATCAGGACGTGAAGGGCGGTGCAGCGGGCATTCACCCTGAATTGAATGAATATCTGCGCCGCATTTCGCTGGGCGCGAAGGACTACAAGTGGCTGCTGGCTGAACTCAAGCGGCGTTTTCCCGCCGAAAGCTTTGTCATCGTCAACTACGGCGATCACCAGCCGAGCGCCACGCGCATGCTGCTGGGGCAGAAGGAAGAGACCGAGGTGGAGGACATCAAGCTTTCCGCCGAAGGGCCGGGCTTCATCACTTATTATTCCATCGCCACCCAGAACTTCAGGGCTCCGCAACCCTATGACCTGCAGGTCATGGATGTGCCGTATCTTGGGCTGGCCCTGCTGGATGCCGCACGGCTGCCGCTGTCCGATGCCTACCGCGAGCGCAAGCGGTTGATGCTCCAGTGCAACGGGCGCTATCACACCTGCGCGGATGAAGGCGCTATTCTGGCCTTCCACCGACGGCTGATCGATTCCGGCCTGATGGACAGCCGTTAAACCTCATATCGTTTCCGCGTCCACTTCGAAACTGGCAGCAGCATCCCTGATCTGTCGCCACGTCTCGTCATCAAGGGGAATGCCGTCGCGCAGGCGCGCAACCCGCAATTCACGCTCGACATCGCCGGGTGCGCGCACGGGACTGGCCGGGTCCCGAGGCTGCGCCGCGCGGAGGAAGTCCGTGACCGAGGCAATCCGTGCATCCCGCGCCTTACCGTCCGGGTCCAGCCGCGACGGATCAATGAGAATGCCGAACAGGCTGTTGATGATCCAGCTGCGGGCCGGTTTGTCCTTGATCAGCGCCCCTCCGGTCAGGCCCGCCGAGAGAATCTCGACCATGAAGGCCAGGCCCGCACCCTTGTGCTCGCCGAAAGGCAAAAGTGCGCCCAGGGGTCCGGGCGCGAATGCCACTGCGGGATCTGTTGTCGGATGGCCCTCGGAGTCGATGAGATATCCCTCGGGCACTTGAACGCCCCTGTTCAGAGCGACACGGACCTTGCCATGGGCCATGCGGCTGGTGGCGAAATCGAGGATCAGATGGTTTCCGTCGGCTGACGGCACACCGATGGCGTGGGGATTGGTGCCCCAGCGGCCTTCCTTCGCGCCATAGGCCGCTACGATGGGCGGGCGGCCCGCCACATTGACCCAGAACATCGAGATGAGGCCGCGCTCCGCCACCTGTTCGGCATAATCGCCAATGCGGCCGATGTGATGGGCATCCACCAGATTGAGGATCGCGACACCGTGGGATTCTGCAATGCTGGCGGCACGCGCAACGGCACGCATCGCCGTGGGTTGTCCCAGCGCGATCTGCCCGTCGATCACCAGAAAAGGCGGCGCATCCGTCCGGTCAACGGGAGTATTGGCAGGCGTCAGCAAGCCATCCCGGAACGAGTGGATATACAGCGGCAGCATGCCGATGCCGTGGCTGTCGTGCCCCGAAAGATTGGCCAGGGTGAAATGCCGCGCCACTTCGGCGGCATCAGTCTCCGGCCAGCCCCCCGCAGTGAACACGGCTGTGGTCAGGCGAGTGAGATGGTCGGGGGCGAAGTGGCGCATAGGGACAGACTACCGGGGCGCGAGCCGGATCGCGCCATCAAGACGGATCGTCTCACCGTTGAGCATGTCGTTGTCGATGATCGCCGCCGCAAGCTTGGCATATTCCTGGGGCTGGCCGAGGCGCGACGGAAACGGCACGCTGGCGGCAAGCGTTTTCTGGAAGGTCTCGTCGAGGCTGTCGAACATCGGCGTGATGAAGATGCCGGGCAGGATCGTACAGATGCGGATGCCGTACTGGGCGAGGTGACGGGCAATAGGGAGCGTCATGCCCTTCACCCCGGCCTTGGAGGCGGCATAGGCCGCCTGCCCGATCTGGCCGTCTTCTGCCGCGACCGACGCCGTATTGATGATCACACCGCGCTGCCCGTCGGCATCAACCGGTGCCAGAGCGGCCATCCCGACCGCCGACTTTGAGGTGACGATGAACGTGCCAACCAGGTTCACCATCACGAGTTTGGTGAAATGGGCGATATCATGTGCGACGAGCGCGCCTGTCTCCTTGTTCTTCGAAATCATCCGCCTGCCGGGCGCGATACCGGCGCAATTCGCAAGGATGCGCTCCTGGCCATTGGCGGCACGGGCCGCAGCAAGGGCTGCATCAACTGACGCCTCGTCCGTGACGTTGCAGAGATGGAAAGTGGCCCCGATTTCAATGGCAACCTTCTTTCCGCGCTCTTCCTGCATGTCGAGAATGCCGACCTTCACGCCCTTCGCGCGCAGCATGCGGGCGGTCGCCTCGCCTAATCCGGACGCACCGCCGGTGACAATGGCTGAAATGGAGCTGTCGATCTGCATGGATCAGGACCTTTGTAGGGAATGATGGCATCGCTTTAGGCAACCTGGACTACGGCGGCAACCCGGCCTCGGCCTGCATCCTGTTTTCAGCAGGCTGCCGTTGCAGGATGCGCAGCACCGTGACGACGAGCACGGCAATGTGAATGATGGCCATGAACAGGAACAGGGCCTGCGGTCCCAGCCGGTCCATCATGGCGACCGCCGTGACGGGGCCCGCGACAGCACCGACGCAGTAAAAGAACAGCACGCCCGACGCGATCGCGAAAGAGCGCTCCGCAACAGCCCGGTCGTTGGCATGCGACAGGGCAATCGGATAGACCGTCATGGCCACCATGCCGACAAGAAACCCGAGCGCGCCCATGGCCCAGCCGAGAGCGGGACCAAAGACCATCAGGACCAGTTCGAAGACAGCCGCGGCCAGCAGCAGGACCGCCATGACGATGCGCCGGTCCATCCGGTCGGATATGCGACCGATGGGCCAGATCGCGACAGCAGAGCCAAAGACCGTAGCCGCGAGGAAAGCGGAGATATGCCAGTTGCTCAGGCCAGTGGCGACGCCGAACACCGGAAACAGCGACCAGAACGAGCCGTTGGCCGCGCCAACGCCCAGCGAAGCCAGGGCTGCCACCGGCGCGTTGCGCAGGAGCCAGCCAAGCTCCGGCCGTGCCGTCCGGGGCCGCGCCGGAGGCTCCGACCGCGACAGGGCGAGCGGCAGGACAGAGGCGCAGAAGAGCGCGGCGGCCAGCACGAACAGGGTGATCGTTTTCGGGTCCGCGATGTTGAGGAGCAGCTGCCCTATCGCCGAAGCCATGAAATGCACGAACTGATAGGCGGCGCCCATCTGGCCGCGGTTCTCGTTGTCCGCCTTGCCCTGCACCCAGCCGTCAATGATGCCGTGCAGGCCCGCCAGCGCAAAACCCATGACGGCCCTGAGCAGGATCCACGAGACTGGATCAACGAAGAACGGATAGGCCAGCGCCGCTGCTACGCCGACGGCCGCAAAACATGCATAGCCCCTGATGTAGCCGATGCGCTTGATGAGAAGCGGATTGATCAGCGTCCCGACCAGCATGGCGGCAAAGAACACCGACCCGAGCAAACCAAGCGTGACGCTGGGAAAACCTTCCAGCTTGCCCCGGAGAGGCACGAGCGTATTCAGCAGCGCATTGCCCGAAATCAGGGCAAGGACAGAAACCAGTACGGCGGCAATGGAGGCATAAGGTGTGCGCATGGCGGGATGAATATCTCGCACACTAGCGGCTTTTGCCGAAGCATCAATTCTTGATGGCTGCCATCAATCACGTCAGGCCAGCATGAGCGCTTTCACATGGGCAGAGGCGCTTTCGGCCAGCCCCACCAGATCATAACCGCCTTCCAGCACCGATACGATGCGCGATGCGCAGCGCCTGTCCGCAATCGACATCAATTCCCGCGTCGCCCAGGCGAAATCCTCCGCCTCCAGCTGCAGGTTGGCCAGCGGATCGCGGCGGTGGGCGTCAAAACCGGCCGAGATGATGATCAGGTCCGGCCTGTGCGCTTCGATCCGGGGCAGGATCACGGAGGTCATGGCAGCGCGGAAGGCCTCGCCGCCGTCACCGGCCTGCAGCGGGGCATTGACGATGGTGCCGTGCTCGCCGGTTTCGGATTTTGCGCCGGTGCCGGGATAGAGCGGCATCTGGTGCGTGGAGGCATAGAGAACGGTCTCATCGCCCCAGAGGATATCCTGCGTCCCGTTGCCGTGGTGCACATCCCAGTCGATGATTGCCACACGCTCGGCTCCGTGAGCCTTCTGCGCATGGCGGGCAGCAATGGCGGCAGTATTGAAGAAGCAGAAGCCCATGGCCCGGTTCATTTCTGCGTGATGGCCCGGCGGGCGCGCCGCCAGAAAGGCGTTCTTCGCCTGACCCGAAAAAACGGCATCCACCCCTGCCGCCGCCCCGCCAAGGGCCCGCAAGGTTGCTTCCATCGTACCCGGCGACATCAGCGTATCGGCGTCGATGCCGACGAATCCCTCTGCGGGAGCAAGGCTGCGGATCGTGTCGATATAGCTCCCGGGATGGGCCAGTTCAGCCATGCTAAGGCCTGCGAGCGGCGCTTCGATGCGGATGAGATTGTCAAACTCACTCCTGGCGAACGTTTGACGCAGTGCACGCAGCCGGTCCGGACGCTCCGGATGTCCCTCCGGCACTACGTGACGCACGAACGCATCATGGGTCAGAAACAGCGTTGTCATCAATCAGCACCCTGTCGGCGATCCCCCGGATCGGGCCCGTGCGCGTTAACCATGTTCCATATCCGAGTATGATGCATTGCAGCAACTTCCGACTGTTGCCGATTTGCACTCGCCTCCGATCTCAAAATTTGTTACTGATTGTTTACTATAAAGCTGAATTGAGCGGATTTCCCATGCGTAAAGCACTCCTTATCTCCGTCCTTGGTCTCGCGACACTCGTTGCCGGCTGCCGGACCGAAACATTTTCCGATCCCGCTCTCTCGGCGAAGGATGTCGAGCTGCTGGCCCTGACGCCTGCCTTCGCGCGCAATCAGGACCCGTTCCGCATGCGCCAGCGCATGAAGGACAACACGGGGCAGGAGCCGGGCACGATCGTGATCGATTCCGACTCGAAGTTCCTGTATTTCGTCGAGGGCAACGGCTCGATGCTGCGCTACGAGATTTCGGTCGGCGCGCAGGAGTTCACCTGGCGCGGTGACGCCAAGGTTCTCCGCAAGGCGGAATGGCCGCAGTGGGTTCCGATGGAAGAGGCCCGCAAGCTCAATCCTGCCCTTCCCAAGGTGGTGCTTGGCGGCCCGGATAATCCTCTTGGCGCCCGCGCGCTGTATCTGCACGACGAAAACGGCAAGGACACCTACATCCGCATCCACGGCACGAACGAGCCCGAATACATCGGCCAGAACGTGTCGCTTGGCTGCATCCGCATGCACAATGTCGATGTGATCGATCTTCACGAACGCGCCAAGATCGGCGCCAAGGTCGTGGTCCGCTGATTAAACTGGACAAGCAGAACTTTGAAAAAGCCTCTGGTTTTCAGGGGCTTTTTTATTGGCTCACGCCGCCGCTTTCGCCAGCCGCCTGAAACCTGAGGCCAGATCCGCCTTCAGATCGCGGTTCGATTCCAAGCCGATCTGCAGGCGGATGCAGGGCCCGCCCGGATTGAATTTCGTCACTGTCCGGTATTCAGAACAGTCGAACGGCACAGCCAGGCTCTCGTAGCCGCCCCAGGAAAAGCCCATGCCGAAGAGGCTGAGGCCATTCAGCATGGCCTCCACGGATTTGTGGGGAACCGGCTTCAGCACGATGGAAAACAGGCTCGATGAGCCTTTGAAATCACGCTTCCAGATGGCATGGCCCGGATCATCCGGCAGTGCGGGATGCAGGACGCGCAGCACCTCAGGACGCTTCTGGAGCCATCGCGCCATTTCAAGCGTCTTCTTCTCCTGCGTCCGCAGCCGCAGTTCCATGGTGCGCAGACCCCGCAGGCCCAGCCAGACATCCTCGGGGCTGGGACATGCGCCGAAGGCGATGAACGTGTCGCGCAACTGCTTGATGCAGCGCTCGTTGGCCGAGATCATGCCAAGCAGGATATCGGAATGGCCGCCGAGATATTTGGTGCCGGCCTCGATCGCGAGATCGACCCCGCGCTCGTGCGGCGGGAACAACAGCGGGGTTCCCCATGTGTTGTCGGTCAGCACGACAGCGCCGTGGGCGTGGGCCACCTCTGCGATGGCGGGAATGTCCTGCATCTCGAAGGTCTGCGAACCCGGTGCCTCGGTGTGAACCGCCGCCGTGTTGGGCTTTATCAATTTCTTGATGCCAGCTCCTATCAGCGGATCGTAGTAGGTCGTCTCGACACCCATGCGCTTGAGCACGCCATCGCAGAAGTTGCGGGCCGGGCGATAGACCGAGTCCGGCACCAGAAAATGATCTCCCGCTTTCAGGCAGGACATGAAAGCGATTGTGACGGCCGCCAGCCCCGAAGGCACAAGCACCGTTCCCGCCGCACCGGACAGCTCGGTCCAGGCATTCTCGAGCGCTTCTGTCGTCGGCGTGCCATGCGTGCCATAGACGAAGCGCGCATGGTGGCGATCATTCAGCGCCGCGACTGTCGGCTTCAGGACCGTGGAGCCCCGGTAGATCGGCGTGTTGACGAAGCCGAACTGCTCGTCCGGATTGCGCCCTCCCAGCATCATCTTGGTGGTCAGATCGAGCCGCGCATGCCGGGCGGCAGTCATTTTCTTCATGGAAGCGAACTTTCTGAGGGAATCCGGTTCTATCAGCCCTTGTCTGGCGTATTGCGTCAAGTCTGGCTGGATCAATGATTGTGATCGTGTCTATGATCGGGATTGAGGGATGCTGGCGGTTGGCCGGTTGCTGGAGGGCACTTTGATGAAAACAAAAATTGCTGCAATGGCAGCTGCGGGACTGGCTCTTGGATGGGCTGGTACCGCATCGGCGCAGAACCGCGCGCCGACGCTGGACACCGTCAAGCAGCGCGGACTGGTCGTCTGCGGCGCGAACGTGGGCCTTCCTGGCTTCAGCGTTCCCGATCAGCAAGGCAACTGGAGCGGCATGGATGTCGATTACTGCCGCGCCATAGCTGCCGCGATTTTCAACGATCCGACCAAAGCCCGCTTCATTGCGACATCATCGGTCAATCGTTTCACCACGCTGCAATCAGGCGAAGTCGATATTCTGCCGCGCAACGTGACCTGGACATCGTCGCGCGATACGTCGCTCGGGTTCAACTTCGCGCCCGTGAACTATTATGACGGGCAGGGTTTCATGGTGCGCAAATCTTCCGGCACCAAGTCAGCCAAGGAGCTATCGGGGGCGACGATCTGCGTCAATCAGGGCTCGACCAGCGAATTGAATCTGGCGGATTATTTCCGCAGCAACAACATGCAGCTGAAATCCGTGGCCTTTCCGTCCGGCGAGGAATCCGTCAAGGCCTATGAGGCTGGCCGCTGCGACAGCTTCACGACTGACATGTCCGGTCTCTATGCCGAGCGGCTGAAGATGGCCAATGTCAACGATCACATCGTGCTCCCCGAGATCATCTCGAAAGAACCGCTCGCGGCTGCTGTCCGTCATGGCGATGATCAATGGTTCGATATCGTGAAATGGGTGCAATACGCCCTGATCACGGCAGAGGAGCTGGGTGTGACCAAAGCCAATGTCGATGAGCAGCTGAAGTCCGCCAATCCTGATGTGAAGCGCCTGCTGGGCACCGAAGGCAAGCACGGCGAGGCGCTTGGTCTTTCCAATGCCTGGGCTTACCAGATCATCAAGCATATCGGGAACTACGGCGAGAGCTTCGAGCGCAATATCGGGTCTGGATCGCAACTGAAGATCGAACGCGGGCTTAACGCACTCTGGAACAAGGGCGGTCTGCAATATGCGCCGCCCATTCGGTGACGTGTCCTCTGGGAGGGAGACACCATGAGAACTTTCTGCGCCGGGCTCATTCTGGCCCTGCTGACCGTCAGTCTGCCGACGGAAAGTGCCGGGCAATCCAGAATATCAACCCTTCAGACGGTGAAGGCGCGCGGTTTGCTGCATTGCGGGGCGGATGGCGGGCAGATGGGCTTCAGCATCCCGATGTCCGGCGGGAACTGGATCGGCTTTGACGTCGATTTCTGCCGGGCGCTTGCGGCGGCGATTTTCGACGACCCGGCCAGGGTGAAATTCTTTCCCTTGACGACGGTGGAGCGCTTTCAGGTCCTGCAGTCGGGCGAGATCGACGTGCTGGCCCGCAACACGACCTGGACATCCTCCCGCGATACCACGATGGGGCTGAATTTCGCGGGCATCACTTATTACGACGGGCAGGGCTTCATGGTCCATCGCAAGGCGAAAATCACCTCGGCGCTGGAACTGTCGGGCGCGACGGTCTGCGTGGAGCGCGGCACCACGTCGGAACTCAACCTCATGGATTACTTCCGCGTCAACAAGATGCAGCTGACGACGGTTTCCGCCTCCAGCAACCGCGAAATGGTGAAAGCCTATGAGGAGGGCAAATGCGCCGTGATGACGACGGATGCCTCCGCGCTCTACGCCGAGCGTCTGCGCCTGCTTGCGGCGGAACAGCATGTCATCCTGCCAGAGGTCATCTCGAAGGAGCCGCTCGGCCCTGTCGTGCGTCACGGCGATGACCAGTGGCTCGACATCGTCCGATGGACGCATTTCGCCATGGTGACGGCGGAAGAGCTGGGCGTAGACCGCAAGAGCATCGATCTCGCCCTGAAATCATCAAACCCCGAGATCCAGCGCCTTCTGGGCCTGGACGGCAAGCATGGAGAGACTCTGGGCCTGACCAATGACTGGGCCTACCGCATCATCCGCAAGGTCGGGAATTACGGCGAGGTCTTCGAGAAGAACCTGGGCCGTTCGTCGCCTCTGGGCATGAACCGCAAGCTCAATAACCTGTGGACGGAAGGCGGTCTGCAATACGCACCGCCCATCCGTTGAGCCAGATTTGTCCCGTACAAACGAAAACAACTTGACCATGCCGCGCCTTGTCGCTTGTTATGCAGACGCTAGATACGCATGATCAATTCCGTGAATGGCTTTCCAAGTGAAACCATGCGGGTTTGGAAATGCGAAACAATGGGTTCCGGAGAGTTCCGCTCCGAGAACCGTGATCGGGAGATATTCGGACCATGAAATCCATCTTCAAGAGCCTGGCTCTGGGTGCCCTTGGCGCTTTTGCCGCCACCGGCGCCATGGCGCAGGCAAAGACCTCGACCCTGGACCAGGTGAAGGCGCGCGGCGTGCTGAACTGCGGTTCAGGAACCGGCCTTGCCGGTTTCGGCCTGCCTGACGCGCAGGGCAACTGGACCGGCCTCGATGTTGACATGTGCCGTGCAGTCTCGGCGGCGCTGTTCAATGATCCTGCCAAGGTCAAATTCGTATCGCTGTCGGCCAAGGACCGCTTCACCGCGCTCCAGTCCGGCGAAATCGATGTCCTGTCGCGCAACACGACATGGACATCCTCGCGCGACAGCTCGCTCGGCATGAACTTCGCCGGGGTGAACTATTATGACGGCCAAGGCTTCATCGTCAAAAAGGGCGCGAAAATCGCCTCCGCGCTCGAGCTGAACGGCGCATCGGTCTGCGTGCAGCAGGGAACGACGACCGAGCTCAACCTGGCCGACTATTTCCGCGCCAGCAAAATTCAGCTCAAGGCCGTCACCTTCGCCACCAACGACGAGACGGTGAAGGCCTATGAGGGCGGCCGCTGCGACGCCTTCACAACGGATGCGTCCGGCCTTTATGCCGAACGCCTGCGCATGGCGAAGCCCGAAGACCACATGGTTCTTCCCGAGATCATCTCGAAGGAGCCGCTTGGCCCATCGGTCCGTCATGGTGATGACCAGTGGCTCGATATTGTGAAATGGACACACTATGCCATGATCACAGCGGAAGAACTCGGCGTCACCAAGGCCAACGTGGACGAGCAGATGAAATCCGCCAATCCAGACGTGAAGCGTCTGCTCGGCACCGAAGGCAAGCATGGCGAAGCTCTCGGTCTTTCCAATGACTGGGCCTACCGGATCATCAAGCACGTCGGCAATTACGGCGAGGTCTTCGAGAAGAACGTGGGCGCCGGCTCTCAGCTCAAGATTGCACGCGGGCTCAACAACCTCTGGTCGAAGGGCGGTCTGCAATACGCGCCTCCAATCCGCTGACACCACAAAAGCCGGGCTAATGGCCCGGCCTTTGCATCATCAATCGCAAATTCTTTTCCCGCCTCGCGGGACAAACTCAGGGTAATCCCATGAAAAAACTCATCGCATCATTCGCAGGCGTCGCCTTTGGCGCACTTGCCATGGCCTCTGCCGTAAACGCACAGGGCGGCGCCACGCTGACCGCAGTCAAGGCGCGCGGCGCGCTGAATTGCGGCTCCAACACCGGCCTCGCCGGATTTGGCCAGCCTGACGCCCAGGGCAACTGGAACGGCCTTGACGTGGAGTATTGCCGCGCCATGGCCGCCGCGATCTTCAACGATCCGACCAAGGTCAAGTTCGTGCCGCTGTCGGCCAAGGACCGTTTCACAGCACTCCAGTCCGGCGAAGTGGATGTGCTTGTGCGCAACACGACCTGGACCTCATCGCGGGATACATCGCTGGGTCTGAACTTCGCTGCCGTAAACTATTACGACGGCCAGGGCTTCCTGGTGAAGAAGTCGCTCAAGGTCGCATCCGCCAAGGAACTTTCAGGCGCTTCGATCTGCGTGCAGCAGGGAACCACGACCGAACTGAACCTCGCCGACTACTTCCGCGCCAACAAGCTCGAATTGAAGTCGGTAACCTTCGCCACCAACGACGAGACGATCAAGGCCTATGATTCCGGCCGCTGCGATGCCTTCACGACGGATGCTTCCGGCCTCTATGCCGAGCGCCTGCGTCTGGCCAAGGCCGACGATCACATGGTTCTGCCCGAGATCATCTCGAAAGAGCCGCTCGGGCCAGCCGTGCGCCACGGTGATGATCAGTGGTACGACATCGTGATGTGGACGCACTACGCCATGGTCACGGCGGAAGAACTGGGCGTCACCAAGGCCAATGTCGAGGAGCGGCTGAAGTCCGATACGCCTGACATCAAGCGTCTGCTGGGCACCGAAGGCAAGCAGGGCGAGGCATTCGGCCTGTCCAATGCCTGGGCCTACCAGATCATCAAGCACGTCGGCAATTACGGCGAGAGCTTTGAACGCACGGTCGGCACCGGTTCACCGCTGAAGATCGGCCGCGGCCTCAATAACCTGTGGAACAAGGGCGGCCTCCAGTACGCTCCCCCGATCCGCTGATACATCCAAGGGCGACGGGGAAACCTCCGTCGCCCTCTTTCTATCCGGAAGAGCCCGAAGGGTCGCCGGTCGTACCTGACGCGTCAAACTCTGCGAGGGGGATACAGTTGTGACTGATGCCGTGATGTCCGTCGCTGCCGAGACGAAGCCGAAGGTTTCTCCCTTCTACGATCCGAAGGTTCGCAGCTTTGTCTTTCAGGCGCTGCTGTGCCTCTTTCTTGTGTGGCTGGTCTATTCCGGCATCAGCAACGTGCGCGAAAATCTGGCGCGCGCGAAAATTGCTGCGGGCTTCGGCTTCTGGGACAACAATGCCGGATTTCCGATCAGCCAGTCCCTCATCTTCTATTCCGAAGCATCGTCCAGCTATGGCCGCGCTTTCTGGGTGGGCCTGCTGAATACGCTTCTCGTGGCCTCCATCGGCATTGTCTTCGCCACCATTCTCGGCTTCATCGTCGGCATCGCCAGATTGTCCAAGAACTTTCTCGTCTCGAAGCTGGCCTACTGGTATGTCGAGGTTATCCGCAACCTGCCGCTGCTGTTGCAGCTGCTGTTCTGGTACAACGCCGTCGTCAAGGCGCTGCCGGAGGTGCGCGACAGCATCAAGTTCCCCGGCAGTGTCTATCTCAACAATCGCGGCCTCATCTTCCCGAATCCGGTGCCCGGCGACTATTTCTGGCTGACCGGCGCCATCTTCTGGCTCGGCATTCTGGGCGCAGCCTTCTTCTACATGTATGCGAAGAAGAAACAGGAGAAGACGGGTATCCAGTCCCCGGTCGGGCTCGTGGCGCTGGGCCTGATTTTCGGCCTGCCTCTGCTGGTATTCCTGATCTCGGGTATGCCGATGTCGTTTGAATATCCCTCCGCCAGCCGCTTCAACATCAGCGGCGGCATCTCGGTGCTGCCGGAGTTCCTGGCCCTGCTCTTCGGCCTCGTGATCTACACGGCGGCCTTCATCGCCGAAGCTGTGCGTGCCGGTATCCTTGCAGTGTCGAAAGGCCAGACCGAGGCGGCCTATGCGCTGGGCATCAAGCCGAAGAACACGCTGAACCTTGTGGTGATCCCGCAGGCCATGCGCGTCATCATCCCGCCTCTGACGAGCCATTACCTGAACCTGACCAAGAACTCGTCGCTCGCGGTTTTTGTCGGTTATCCGGATCTTGTAAACATCTTCACCGGCACGGTCCTCAACCAGACCGGCCAGGCGATCGAGGTGGTTGCGATCACCATGCTCGTGTACCTCACGATCTCGCTGTCAACCTCGCTTGTGATGAACTGGTACAACGCCCGCAAGGCGTTGGTGGAACGGTAAGGGGAGGGCACGACCATGACCGATATGTCCGTTCTTCCTCCCAAAAGCGTGGTGAACTACGTGCGTCACGAGGCGGCGCAGGCGCTGCCTCCGCCCGCCAACATGGCGGGCTGGCAAGGCTGGGTTCGCGAGAACCTGATTTCCAGCCCGTTCAACATCGCGATGACCATCATCTGCGCGCTGTTGCTGTACTGGATCTTCATGCCGCTGCTGAACTTCACGGTTTTCCAGGCGGTGTGGAGCGGAGCGGACCGCGAGGCCTGCATCATCACTGATGCTCGTCCCGTGGTGGGAGCCTGCTGGCCCTTCGTGCAGGAGCGCTTCCAGTATTTCGTCTATGGGTCCTATCCCGTGGAGGAACGCTGGAGGCCCACGATCTTCTTCGTCCTCCTGATCATCTCGGCCGTCTGGGTGCTGTGGCTCAACGCACCGCGCCGGGACCTGGGCGTTCTGTTCGCCTTCGTCTTTACCCCGCTGATTTCTTATTGGCTTCTGACTGGTGGAACGCCTGCTTACGCGCTGATCGGCATCGTCACAGCGCTCATCAAGGCGATCAGCAGTGTGTTTGGAACGATCGGCAGCATAATCAGCGCCATTCCCTTTGTGGGACCGATACTGGCCTTGCCGTTCTCCGGTGTCGACTGGTTGCTGGACCTGTTGACCGACGGTGGCATCGGCGGGCTGCGAAAAGCCATGGGCGGACGGGGCTTCTTCTGGTTTGACCTGCTGGTGTCGGTTGCTGTCGGCGCGGCGCTCCTCTTTCGAAACCGAGTCCGCTATACCACAGCTGACTTCCAGACCGCGTTGATCAGCATCATGGGTGTTGCCGTCGCCTTTGGCATTTTCGCTGGTCTCACTGGCATCGATGCAGGTCTGAAACCCGTTCCCACCAACCTGTGGGGCGGCGTTCTGATCTCGCTGATCGTCGCCTCCGTCGGCATCGTCTTCTCGCTGCCCTGCGGCATTCTGCTGGCGCTTGGCCGCCGTTCGAAGATGCCGATGGTGAAGCTGTTCTCGGTGATCCTCATCGAGTTCGTGCGCGGCGTGCCGTTCATCACCGTGCTGTTCATGGCCTCCAACATGCTGCCGCTCTTCGTGCCGGAGCAATATGCGCCGGACAAACTGCTGCGCGCGCTCATCGCCGCCGCGATCTTCGCATCGGCCTATATGGCGGAAGTGGTGCGCGCCGGCCTGCAGGCCCTGCCCAAGGGCCAGTATGAAGGCGCGATGGCCATGGGCCTTGGCTACTGGCAGATGATGCGGCTCATCGTCTTGCCGCAGGCGCTGAAGGTGACGATCCCCAACATCGTCAACACCTATATCGGCCTGTTCAAGGACACGACGCTGGTTGTCGTCGTCGGCCTCTTCGACTTTCTCAAGACGATCGAGGCCGCGCGCATCGATCCGAAATGGGCAGCGCCCACCACATCCGCCACGGGCTACATGTTCGCGGCGATCTTCTACTTCATCTGCTGCTACGCCATGTCCCGTTATGCGAAAGCCACGGAAGAGCGTCTCGGCCTGGCTGACAAGCGTTAAGGAGAGCCATTCATGTCCGCAGCTATCAGTTTCAAGCCCGGCGCCCTGAAGAACGCCGTCGCTGTCGACCTCAAGCATGTCCACAAATGGTATGGTGACTTTCATGTCCTCAAGGACGTGAATCTCTCCGTGGCCAAGGGTGAGCGCCTGGTGATCTGCGGTCCTTCGGGCTCGGGCAAATCCACGATGATCCGCTGCATCAACCGGCTGGAAGAACACCAGAAAGGCTCGATCATCGTTGATGGCATCGAGCTCACCAACGACCTGAAAAAGATCGACGAGATCCGGCTAGACGTATGCATGGTGTTCCAGCACTTCAACCTGTTACCGCATCACACCATTCTCTAGAACCTGACGCTCGCGCCGAACTGGG